>JBBRVR010000026.1:0-35258 GCA_038246695.1 Sphingomonadales bacterium | reverse complement strand
GCCGCCGCCGGTGGTAATGACGAACTGGCGCTTGCCATCCTCGATGATCGCTTTCTCCGAAACCATCCGCGCCAGCGTGTAGGCTTCATGGTAGTACTTCGACTTGTCGGCCAGGCGCTGGGCGACCTTTTGCTCGTATTCATCCTTGTCGGCCGCCGCGTCGATTCGCGCCTGCGCCTGCTCTGGCGAAGGGATGCGGGCAGAACCATACATTACCAGCGTCGACCCCACACGCGCCTCATCCAGCAGCATTTCGGGCTTGAGCAACTCAAGCTGGAACCGCACAGGGCGCAGTTCATCGCGCAGCAGGAAATCGGTATCGCGAAACGCCAGTTTATAGGCAGGGTGCGCGGTCTGGGGCGTGCGGTCGGGCGCATCCTCGACAAAACGGCTTTCCTCACCCGCGCGGTAGAATTTGCGATCGGTGAGATCGTGATCAGGGTGCTTTTGTGTCATGGCGCTGGCCCTAGTCGCACCGGCAAAATGCGGCAAGCGGGCAAGTGGATTGCGCTCAGTCAGATGCGGAGACAGGCACCGGCAGCCCGCGACATTCCGGGAGATCAGGCGCTGGCGCACCACATTTGACGAAGCGGTCGAACCAGCCGATCAATTCGCTTGTAATATCGTGGATATTGGCAGGGGAATTGGCGAGCGAATGCCCCTGCCCCCAATATCGCAGCAGCCGAGCAGTCTTGCCTTGGCGGCTCCGCTCTTAGAATATGAGACACCGACCTCCTGTCCTTAGCGAACCTGTACAGCTTTGGCGGCCGACCTCGCGGTAATAACGGTCATCGCGTTCCACCACCAGCGGACGCCGACCCTGCGGCATGATAACAGCCAGTTTCCGGCCATCATCGAGCCACAGGAACGGCGCATTCTCATCATTGTCGCGACAGGCATCGGGCTGGCGCGCCCAGCGCCCGCGCAGATCTAGCTCAGGGAGCGACGATCCGTAGCGCGTCTGCGCGATCAGCGCGCAGCCAGCGGTCACACACCTGTAAACCCGGCTCATCATCTGCGAAAGAGGCGCCATGGTGAGAAACCTATCGCGCCCGGCAGAAACCCGCATCAAAAAAATTTCAATGCCAAAAAGCCGGATGCCCCGTGAGGATTCGAACCTCAATAGACGGAGTCAGAGTCCGTAGTCTTACCGTTAGACGACGGGGCATTAACCGGCAGTGCGGCGAGCCTGCGGTCGGCAGGCAATCTCGCGCGAGCCGCGCATCTAGGTTTGGCGAAGCCGCAGGTCAAGGGTGCGCGTACGGCTGCAGCGGATTGGCGCTCGCGCAGCGATCGTGGGCCAAACTGCCCGCCGAACGGCGGCAGGCGATCGAGTTGCTTGCTCAAACCGCGCGCTTGCGTTAGTTTTTGTCTCAGGTGCTCATGCCAGATTTGCATGAGTGATATGAAAGACATGGATTATGGCGGATGCGCTTCCGCCGGACAATTTCAGGAGTGCTGGAAAAAAACTGGGAGCCACGTCCGGTAACGTAGCAGATTTTCGCTACAAAAGCTCCTTCCAGCACGAACAACCCGGTTCCCCGGGCAAGCCCGGCTCAACTCGCGACCGTTCCTGCGAACAATCCGAAGGCAGGCACGCCGCCGCAGAGGCGCCCGTTGGAACTGCACCACTTGCGCAGGGCCCGGCGGGTGAAACCGTGGCGCCGCTCGCCTGTCCGTCTGACCGACCGAGCCTGCACGGCGCGCCGCGAAGCAATGAAGCCTACGCCGCGCTCGACCTTGGGACCAACAATTGTCGCCTGCTGATCGCGCGCCCTTCCGGCCGCGATTTCAGCGTAATCGATGCCTTCAGCCGGGTTGTGAAGCTGGGTGAGGACCTGGCAACTACGGGGCGGTTGTCCGACGTGGCAATGGACCGGGCGATGGGTGCGCTTTCGATCTGCGCGGACAAACTGCGCCGCCGCAATGTGCGACTGGCCCGCTCCGTCGCGACCGAGGCCTGCCGCCGTGCCGCCAATGGCCCGGCCTTTATCGAGCGCGTGCGGCAGGAAACCGGCATCGCGCTGGACATCATCACCGCCGGAGAAGAAGCCCGACTGGCCGTGCTGGGTTGCCATATCCTGCTTGAAGAGGGCGACAGCCCGGCGATGATCTTCGACATTGGTGGCGGTTCGACCGAACTGGTCCTGTTGGAGTCGGGCGGCAAGATCCCGCGCATCATCGACTGGCTGAGCGTGCCTTGGGGCGTTGTCTCGCTCACCGATACGGTCGGTGAATGCGAGGACAGCGAGGCCGCGCGCCGCACTCGCTATGCCCGGATGCGGCAAATTGTTTCTGACAGTTTTGCCCCGTTTGCCGACCGGATCAGCGATGCCTCCTTGTGCGATGACATTCGCCTGCTGGGCACCAGCGGCACGGTGACGACGCTGGCAAGCCTGCACCTTGAACTGCCGCATTACGACCGCAATGCGGTGGACGGACTGATCGTGCCGAGTGAGGCGATGCGCACCATCAGCGCAGATCTGTCGACCATGTCCCCGGCTCAGCGCAGCAAACTGCCCTGCATTGGTCACGACCGCGCCGATCTGGTGGTGGCAGGGTGCGCGATCCTGGATTCGATCCTCGATCTGTGGCCGGCACAGCGGCTCGGCGTGGCCGACAGGGGCATTCGCGAAGGCATATTGCGCAGCCTGATGGCAGCTGAACGCCAGAGCGAGCGAGCGAGGCAATCACTCCAGCGCGCGCGCACCGACAGGGTAGGATAAGCCAGCATGACCCGCTCAGGCCGTGACCCCGATCGCCGCGTCAAGACCGCGAAGAAGCGCACCGAATCCTCGACCCGATGGCTTCAGCGCCAGCTGAACGACCCATACGTCAAACAGGCCAAGGCCGAAGGATATCGCAGCCGCGCCGCATACAAGCTGATCGAGCTCGACGAGCGGTTCAACCTGATTCGCGGGGCAAGCCGGATCGTCGATCTCGGCATTGCGCCGGGCGGCTGGAGCCAGGTGCTGCGTGCCAAGGTGCCACGCGCGCGGGTGGTGGGGATCGACCTGTTGCCGACCGAGCCGATCGAGGGCGTGACGATCTTCGAGATGGATTTCATGGACGAGGCCGCCCCGGCCCTGCTCGAAGAGGCGCTGGGCGGGCCGCCCGATCTGGTCCTGTCGGATATGGCGGCCAATACGGTGGGCCACAAACAGACCGATCACCTGCGCACAATGGGGCTGGTTGAGGCGGGTGCATGGTTCGCCTGTGACACCCTGGACAAGGGCGGCGCGTTTGTGGCCAAGGTGCTGGCTGGCGGGACGGATGTGGAGCTGCTGAACCTGCTGAAGAAACACTTCACCAGCGTAAAACACGCCAAGCCCCCGGCGAGCCGCAAGGGATCATCGGAATGGTATGTGGTGGCTCAGGGGTTCAAAGGTCGCGGGTGACGCGACCCTCGATGCACATCAGGATTCTGCGGCTTCGGTGATCGCGCCGACGGCATCTTCCGCCACCGGAACTTCTTCACCTTCTGCGGCCTCTTCAGCCGGTGTTTCCACATCCGCCGGGGTGAATGCGGGAACCGGCAGGTTCTCTCCCTGCGAGTTCAGGTACAGCGCGACCGCTGCGCGATCCTCGATCTTGGAAAGACCGGCAAAGCCCATCTTGGTGCCATCGACATACGCCTTGGGATTCTTGAGCCAGAGGTTCATTTCCTCCCAGCCCCATTGTCCGCCCTTCGCCGAAAGCGCGCTGGAATAGGAATAGCCAGCGTGTGCGGCGACGTTTGAACCCATGGCTCCGTGCAGGTTCGGTCCAATTCCATTCGCGCCACCAGCTTCGATCGAGTGGCAGGCCGCGCATTTGGCATAGACCTTCTCGCCCGCTTCGACCGTGGTCAGCGACAGTGCTTCGGCCATAGTCATTTCAGCGACCGCTGCGCCGCCTTCCTCGACCACGCCCTCGATCACAAAGCCCAATTGCTCGGGCCGTTCGGGGTCGGTGCCGTGAAAATACTTGCCCGACAGGATCGACAGGCCAAGGCCCAGACCCGCTGCGAACAGCACCCAGCCTGCTGCTGTGTTGAAAAAATCGCCCCCGCCCTGTTCGGCGTTCTGGCCCGCTTCCGTGGAGTTTTTATCAGTCATGTTGTGGTGCCAATAGTGACCGCCCTTGGCCTGCGCAAGAGTGATCGCGTCACCATTTGGTGCAATTCGCGCAATTCGGTGGAGTCCTGTCAAGACTCACCTTGCCGCGTGTCGTGAGCCGCTCTAGCACCGGCGACTATGCGTAGTTTCCCAGGCCCGGCCCTGCCGCTTGTCGACCAGATGCGCACGCGCGCGGCAGATGAGCCCGCGCGCGCGATCGCCTTCCAGGGTTCGCCCGGTGCCAATTCGCATCGCGCCGCCACCCAAGCGCGGCCCGATGCGCTCCCCCTGCCATGCTTCAGTTTCGAGGACGCGCTGGATGCGGTGAAGGACAAGCGCGCTGGCGAGGCAATCATCCCGATCGAAAATTCGCAGCACGGGCGGGTTGCGGACATTCACTTTCTGCTGCCCGAAAGCGGGCTGTCGATTGTGGGCGAATACTTCATGCCGATCCATCACGCGCTGATGGCCCCCGCCCTTCCCGATGGCAAACAGCGCGGGCGCGAGCACTCGATCGAGGCGGCTTACAGCCACCCGCAGGCGCTGGGCCAGTCGCGGCTGTTCCTTCGCGAGCGCGGGATCGTGCCATTAAGTTACGCCGATACGGCCGGCGCCGCAGCCTATGTCGCGGAACGTGGTGATCCTGAAATCGGCGCCATCGCTCCGGCCATCGCGGCAGAGCTGTATGGACTGGAAATCATCGAGACGCATGTCGAGGACAGCCCGGACAACATGACCCGGTTCGTGATCCTCGCCGACCAGCCGACATTCCTCAAAAACGACACCGGCAAGCCTGCGATGACCACCTTCGTGTTCGAGGTGAAAAACATTCCCGCCGCACTTTACAAGGCGCTCGGCGGCTTCGCGACCAATGGCGTCAATATGACCAAGCTTGAGAGCTATCAGCAGGGCACCAGTTTTGCCGCGTCTCGCTTCTATGCCGATATTATCGGCTCACCCGGAAACCCGGCGGTGGACCGCGCATTGGAGGAATGCGCGTTTCATTCCAAGGAATTGCGCCTGCTGGGCACCTATGAACAGGCGCGCCCCCGAGGATAGGCGAGGGGATAGGCCACACGACACGCCTGCACTGCGGTTCGCTGCCAGCCGCTTGCGTTCAACAGCTTGCCGCCGAATTCATGATCATAGCCTGTTGCGCGGGGACTTGCCGCGTGCCACCAGAGGCCTTGCATGACCACCGGGGTTTCTTCCAGCACGTCCGAACAGGCTGAGCAGGTTACTGTTAATGCCCCGGTTGACGGATATGCCGATCCGGTATCCGCTGCAGCGACAGGTGCCGAACAAAGCGATAAGGTCGGCCTGCCCGATGGGTATTCCGCCATTCGCGACAATTCCGATATCCAGTTTGCTCCGCTTGCCCCCAAGGATGTGGAACCGCGCGAGCCGAGCTGGATCGAACGGGCGCTCACCGATTTCTTCGAATGGCTGAGCGACCTGCTTGCCCCGGTCGGCAACGCTTTGGGCATGAACTGGTCGGTTCTGCGCTGGGTGCTGCTGGCAATTGTTGTGGTGATCGTAGTCTACGCAATTGTGCGGCTCGTGGGGCCGCTGGCCATGCGTGGGCGCAATGTGGCGGCTGATACTGATGATGCAGAGCCGCAATGGCAGCCCGATCGCCGCGAAAGTCTCGCCCTGCTAAAAGATGCGGATCTGCTTGCGGCAGATGGCCGGTTTGATGAGGCTGCGCGCCTGTTGCTGCGCCGCAGCGTTGGGCAGATTGCCGCCGCCCGGCCCGACTGGGTCGACCCGTCCAGCACGGCGCGCGAACTGGCCGCGCTGCCCGCGCTTTCGGATGCGGCCCGGGGTGCTTTCGCCGTAATCAGCGAGGCGGTGGAACGCAGCCTGTTCGCGCTCAGGCAGCTTAGCCAAGAGGATTGGGAAAGCGCACGTGCAGCCTACGCCGATTTTGCACTGGCCCGGATCGACGCGCGGACCGACGCGATCAGCGCTGATGCAGGCCGATCTGCGGGGCCAAGCTGATGAGCACTGTTGCTATGATTCCGGCCATCATTCCCAACGCATCGGCATACCGCCAGGCATCACCATTCAGCCGGGCAGGTGTGCTGGGCATCATCGTGGTTGGCCTCACCGCCTTTGTTGCCATGCTGTATTTCCTCAGCGTCGGCGATACCGGGCCGGACGATAGCAATAACGGGCAGGCACACGCTGCAGCCAACGGTCTGAACGGGTTTTCCGCACTGGTGGAACTGGTGGAGGCGGACGGATATTCGGCCACGGTCTCGCGTGAGCAAGGCAAGCTGGAGACAACCGACCTGCTGGTGCTTACCCCGCCCGGCTTCACCGATGCCGAGGAACTGGCGCAGATCATTGAGAACCGCCAGTATGTCGGTCCGACGCTGGTGATCCTGCCCAAATGGAACGCGACCGCCGTCGACCAGCTGTTTCAGGTCCAAGACCCTGAAAAAGTGAGGGATGGCTGGGTGTTTCTAGGCGGGATGAGCGCCCCTTCATGGTTCGAGGCCGAGGAAGGCCCGCTGGCGCTGGAACTGGAACCCGGTGGCTTGGGCGCAAATGCTGCGGTCAACGATGCGTTGGCGGCGGCCTCGCAAAGCTCAACCACTGCCCCCAAACAGACATTCGCCACCCGCTACCCCCTCGCCAAACTCAACGGTCAATTGCCGAGCGGCGCGGGCTTCTTTGCCAAACCCAACGACGCGCACGATCCGCTGGTGGTGGATCAGAGCGGGCGCACGATCGCTTTCAGTCTGGAAGGCGAAAAATTCAGCGCCGAATTTGAAGACGATGACGGCAACGCGATGGCGCGCACCGATCCCTCCAACTGGGTCGTTTTCGTGGTCGAGCCGGACCTGATGAACAATTGGGGGATCGCGGACAAACAGCGCGCGCTGGCAGCAATCTCGATCATCCGGTCGATGAATTACGGTGATTTCGACGGGGTTGTGTTCGACCTGACGCTGAATGGATTTGGCGGAGCGATGAACCTGCTTACGCTGGCGTTCCAGCCGCCATTCCTTGCCGCGACGCTTTGCTTGCTGCTGGCGATACTGATCATCGGCTGGCGCGCTTTCATGCGGTTTGGACCGACCTCCGCCAGCGCGCACGCAGCGGCGTTTGGCAAGGCGCGGCTGGTGACCAACGGCGCGGATCTGATCGTGCGCGCAGGACGGCTGCGGCTGCTGGCGGAACCGTATATCACGCTGAGTGCGCGCCGCCTTGCCCGCGCGCTGGGCCTGCCAAAGCCCGATGCTGCCGCCATCGACGCGGCCCTTGCCGTGCGCCAGCCGGGCGAGGCGCCCTTCAGCGCGCGCGCCGCCGAACTGCGCCGCGCGACCAAAGCCGCCGACATCCTGCGTGCCGCCCGCGCGCTCAACGAACAGTCATCACGGATCTAAGGAAATTTCGAGCATATGAGCATGACCCTCGAACAGCTGCGCGCACTTGCCGATGCCATCCGCGCCGAAACCGCCAAGGCCATCGTCGGGCAGGACGCCATGATCGACCAGCTGCTCGTCGCGATGCTGGCGCAGGGCCATGTTCTGATGGAAGGCCCGCCGGGGACTGCCAAGACGTTCCTTGCACAAAGCTTTGCGACCGCGATGGGCCTCGATTTCGGGCGCATCCAGTTCACCCCCGGTGTGGGGGCGGGCGATATTCTGGGGTCCAACCTGTTCAACTTCCAGACCAGCCAGTTCACGCTGACGCGCGGGCCGATATTCTGCGAAATGCTGCTGGCCGATGAGATCAACCGCACCCCGCCCAAGACGCAGGCCGCCCTGCTCGAGGCAATGCAGGAACGCCGCGTGACTCTGGACGGGGAAACGCATGGCCTGCCCGATCACTTCATGGTGATCGCAACGCAAAACCCGATCGAGAACCAGGGCGTCTATCCCCTGCCCGAGGCGCAGCTTGACCGGTTCCTGTTCAAGTTGCTGGTCCCGTATCCCTCCGAGGCGGAGGAAGCGCGGATCGTCACCACGTATGGCAGCCGGCAGGGGCCGCAGCGCCCGGCGCAGCTGGGCGTGAGCGCGGTTGCCGATGCCGCAATACTGGCGCAGGCGAGCGCGGCGCTGGATCAGGTGGCGGTGGCTCAGGAGATCACCGGCTATGTCGTGCGGCTGGTGCGCGCGACCCGCGACCATGCCGAGCTGTCGGTCGGTGCCTCGCCGCGTGCCGCCGTGATGCTGGCCAATGCCGCGCGGGCGCGCGCTGCGCTGGACGGGCGCGCCTATGCGATCCCGGATGATGTGAAGGCTCTCGCCGTGCCGGTGCTGCGCCACCGCCTGACGCTATCCCCTGCCGCCGAGATCGAGGGCCGCGATATCGAATCGCTGGTGGCCGAGCTGGTCGAAAGCACGGAGGCTCCGCGCTAGGCCAGACATGTTTGCTCGCATCGCCCTATACCTGCGATCGTTCCTGCGGTTCCTGCCGCGCCTGCCGATCGTCCCGACGCAGCGAGCAGCGTGGGTGATAGCCTCGCTGGCGCCGGTCGCAGTGGTGATCGCCGCGCTCGCGCCCGGACTGTGGATGATCGCCCCGGTGGCGGCACTGGCGCTGATTGCGCTCATCGTGCTGGACGCCCTGATTGCGAGCCAAGTCGACCAATGGCAGGTCGAAGTCCCCGCCGATACCGAAGTCGGTCAGCCGACAACTTTGCGCGTGTTTGCGCGGTTCCGCGGCAAAGCGGTCTACGCTCCCGAAGCCGCGCTGGAATTCGATCCGCGACTTGGGTTTGGCGGCCGCGCCACCATTGCGCTCGCGCGCGATCCGCAAGAGGCTCACCATGCAGGCACCGTGTCGGTGAGGCCCGAACGACGCGGCACCGCCCTCGTCACGCATGGCTGGCTGCGCTGGACCGGGCCGCTGGGCCTTGGCGCGCGGCAAGTAGGTCGAACGCTCGACGATGCCTTGCGCATCTGGCCCGATCTCTCGCCCGTGCGATCAAAGGAATTGCAGACCTTCCTGCGCGATTCGCAGATCGGCCTCATCGCCCGGCGCATTCGCGGCGAAGGAACCCAGTTCGAGGCACTCTCCGAATACGAGCCGGGCATGGACCGCCGCCGGATCGACTGGAAAGCGAGCGCGCGCCACAACCACCTTTATGCGCGCGAAAATGAAAGCGAGCGCGACAATCAGATCGTCTTCGCGTTCGATTGCGGTCAGGCCATGTGCGAGCCGGTGGACGGTATGCCGCGGATCGACAGGGCGGTTTCCGCCGCGCTTGCTTGCGCCTATGTCGCGCTCAAGAGCGGGGACAAGGTTGCGCTGTTCGGCTTTGCCCAGCGGCCGCAGGTGATGACGCCGTTTATCTCGGACAGCCGCGCTTTCAACCGCCTGCAAAGCGCCGCCGCCGGGCTGGATTACACCGCGACCGAGCCGAACTTTACCCTCGCGCTCGCCACACTGACGGCAAAGCTGCGGCGGCGGTCGCTGATCGTACTGTTTTCCGACTTTTCCGATTCCACCGCAGCGGAACTGATGATCGAAAGCATCGGGCGACTGGTGAGCAAGCATCTGGTGCTGTTCGTGACCATTGCCGATGCCGAACTCGAAGACTTCATGACCCAGGAACCGGCAGACATCGCCACGCTGGCGCGCAGCGTGACCGCCGAGACGCTGAGCCACCAGCGCAGCATCGTGCTTCAACGCTTGCGGCGCATGGGCGTGGACGTGATCGAGGCACCGTGGGACAAGATCGGATACAGCCTGATCGACCGGTATTTCACGATCAAGAATTCGGAGGCGATCGGATGAAAGCGCCGCAAGTCACATCGAATTTCATCACCGGTTTGAGCGGTTTCTTCACCCGCTCCGCCATCGCCGCCCCCGCCGATATCGAAAGCGCCGCGCTGCGTTCGGACCGGTTTCGGCTCGAACGCGAGGGTGACTGGCGGCGGCTGGAAGATATCGTCGCACGCATGGAGCGCGGCGGGCTGAAACGTATCGCGAACGATGATCTGCTGGCGCTGCCAACGCTCTATCGCACGGCGGCATCCAGCCTCTCGGTCGCGCGCGAGACCTCGCTTGATCTGGCAACGCTGCGCTATCTGGAAAGCCTGGTGCAGCGCGCGTGGTTTCAGGTCTATGGCCCGCGCCGGGGCCTGTTCGGGTGGCTGCGCGAATTCTTCATGGGCGGGTGGAGCCGCGCGGTACAGGCGATCTGGCTCGATATCTGCATCTCGCTGTTCGTGATGGTCGCGGGCGCGCTGGTCGGCTGGCTGCTGGTGGCGCGAGAAAAGGAGTGGTTTTTCCGCCTCGTTCCCGAAGGAATGGCTGGTGGCCGGGTGCCGGGCGCATCCCGCGCCGCGCTGGAAGAAACGATTGGGATCAAGGACAACGCATCCGAACTTTCAGCCTTCGCCGCGCAACTGTTCAGCAACAATGCGGGGGTCTGCATCCTTGCCTTTGCGCTGGGATTTGCATTTGGCATCCCCTCGCTGCTGCTGATGGTCCACAATATGGCGCTGTTGGGGGCGATGCTGTGGGTGTTTGCCAGCGCCGGTTTGGGCTATGAATTTGGCGCGTGGCTGAGCGTGCATGGCACGACCGAGATTTTTGGCATCATGCTGTCGGGAGCCGCGGGGCTGCATATCGGACGGTCGATGGCGTTCCCCGGCAATGCCAGTGTGCTGGACGCGGCGGCGGCTGCCGGGCGACGCAGCGCCATCGTCATGCTTGGCGTGGTGATAATGATGATCATCGCCGCCTTTCTGGAAGCCTTCGCGCGGCAATTGGTCGGAGGTGCGATCAATCGCTACACGATCGGCGCGGCATTCCTGATCTTCTGGCTGACCTACTTCTTCCTCTACCGCACCGATGCACCGGATGGCGATCTTGGCGCGGATGGGGAGCCGGCATGAATACGTCCAGCCGGCACCTTGCTGATACCGCGACAAGCGCGGCCAATCTTGACGAAGCCACGGCAAAGCGCGCGCGCACGCTGATTACGCCGGAAGGGATTGCAATCCCGATCATCGTCGCCTCACGCGGCGCGAGAGTGGGCGCACTGGTGCTCGATTTCCTGCTGATCATTGTCGTCATGATCGTGATACAGATCGTTCTCACCCTTATCGCCGACGAGCTGTTTGGCGATGTGTTCCGCTGCGGAACAATGTCCGGCCCGCTCGAATTCGTCATCATCGTCTACTTCCTGCTCATGTTCTTCGCGCGCTATGGCTATTTCCTCGGCTATGAACTTGGCCCGCGCGGAGCGACGCCGGGCAAGCGCGCGGTCGGCATCCGCGTCGCGGCAAGGAATGGCGGGCGGCTGACCCCTGAGGCCGTAATCGCGCGCAACCTGGTCCGCGATATCGAGCTGTTCATGCCGGTCGGCTTTCTGCTCATGGCACCATCGGGCGATTTTGGACGCTTTGGCCTTGCGGGTCTGGCGTGGTTCATCATCTTCATGGCCTTCCCGTTCTTCAACAAGGATGCGCTGCGCGCAGGCGACATCATCGCGGGCACATGGGTGGTGGAGGCTCCGCGTGCCAAGCTGGCCGATGCGCTGTCCACGCAAGGCGCGGCAGCGAGCAGCGCATCGAGCGAGATCACCGGCGCGCGCTATCAGTTCGGCAAGGCCGAGCTTTCGATCTATGGGGAACGCGAATTGCAGACGCTGGAGCGAATATTGCGCGAAGGCAATGACGAAGCGCTGGGCGCGGTTCACGCCACCATCTGCCGAAAGATCGGCTGGGATCCGGGCGCAGGGGATGAACGCGCCTTTCTGGAGGCATTCTACGCGCAATTGCGCGCGCGGCTGGAAACCGACATGCGGTTCGGCAAGCGCAAGGCGGACAAACATTCATGATGCGCTATTCGATCACGCGCGATCCATTGACAGGTGAGGACGTGCTCGATCTGTTGCAATTGCACTTGGCGCAAATGCAGGCCTGCTCGCCCGCCTGCAGCGTCCACGCCATGCCCGCTGAACGCCTGCGCGCCGACGATGTGACGTTTTACGCCGTGCGCGCAGGGGAGCGACTGGCGGCGGTGGGCGCGCTCAAATCACTCGGGAGTGATCGCGGTGAATTGAAATCCATGCGCGCCACCCCCGAATTTCGCGGCAAGGGCGCAGGCGCCGCGCTGCTGATGCACCTGATTGATGAAGCCCGCGCGCGCGGCTACACTTGGCTGGGCCTCGAAACCGGGCGGACCGAGGTGTTCGCCGCTGCCAAAGCGCTGTATGTGGCCAATGGCTTTCGCGAATGCGCGGCGTATGACGGCTACGTCACAGACGAATTCAGCCTCTGCATGGAGAAACACCTTTGATCATCACCCGGCGTGGATTTGTGGGCGGCACGCTCGCGTCGGGGCTGGCCCTTGGCGCCTCAGGTTGTGTCCCGCCTGATCAAAGCCCGGCCGGTCGCGTCGTCGCGCAATTGCGGATCATCGAGAGCCTGGCCGATGGCATTCTGGGCGTGGAGATTTACGGCACCGGCACGCGCATGTCGGTCGGGCTGAATTCCAACCGGCGCTTTGGCCACTGCTCCTCGTTCAAGCTCAGCCTTGCGGCCAAGGTGCTGGCAGAGGACGCGCGCGGCCTGATCGACGCAGATCGGCGGGTCACGTGGACGCGGGGCGATCTGATGTTCAACTCGCCCTTTACCGAACAGCGCCTTGGCGAAGGCGCCACGTTGCGCGAACTGGCCGAGGCGACGCAGAAATTCTCGGACAACACCGCCGCCAACGTATTGCTGCGCGAACTGGGCGGGCCAGCGGCGCTGACCGGGTTCTGGCGCACGATCGGTGATGAAGTGAGCCGCCTCGACCGTTACGAGCCGGAGCTGAACAATGTGCCCGTCACAGAGTTCCGCGACACCACCACGCCCGCCGCAATGGCGCGCACGGTGGCGCGGCTGCTGTATGGCGATGTGATCCCGCAGGAACAGCGCACGATGCTGAAGCAATGGATGGTCGAGACCACCACCGGCGTGCGCCGGGTGCGCGCCGGGCTGCCACCCGAATGGCCTGCCGGTGACAAGACCGGCACCTCGATCTGGCCGGGTATGGGCAGCCTGTATGTCGATATCGGCTTTGTCGAGCCGCCTGCCGATGAGGGCATCCCGCGTGCGCCGATCACTTTCGCCACCTACCTGCGCACGCGCGAGGCGAAAGACGGGATCGACCCCGCCGCCGAGGACGCGCTGGCAAAGGTTGGCGGCGTGATCGCTGAAATGGCCGCGCCGCGCGACTGGTTGCCGTTCTAGGCCGGCGTTATTCCCCCGCGAAGATCGCGACTTCGTTCACGCCTTCACTCGTGGCGCGGCCACGATACATGCCGCTGGTGTTGAAGCTGAACAGCGCGTCGCCTTTTGGTGTTACGAGGATCACCCCGCCATCGCCGCCAAGTTCTGCGACTTCGGCCATGACCGCATCGGCAATCGACTGCGCGCCCTCTCCGTCCAGCCGCAATCGCGCGCAAATCTCGTGCGCTACGCCCACGCGGATGAAGTATTCACCCCACCCCGTCGCCGATACCGCACAGCTGCGATTGTCAGCATAGGTCCCTGCACCGATCACCGGGGCATCGCCGATGCGGCCCCAGCGTTTGCCCGTCATGCCGCCGGTCGAAGTGCCCGCCGCAAGGTTGCCATCCATATCAAGCGCCACCGCGCCGACCGTGCCGAACTTGTGATCGACATCGAGCGCGGATAATTCCTCGGCTTTCATCCGTTCGAGCGCCTCGCGCCGGGCCTCGGTCGCGAAATATTCGGGCGGGGTCACTGCGAAGCCTCGCTCGCTTGCAAATTCCTCAGCGCCCTCGCCCATCAGAAACACATGCGGGCTGTCGGTGCGCACTGTGTCCGCCAGCAGGATCGGGTTCTTGATCGTGGTCAGCCCCGCCACCGCACCCGCGCTGCGATCGCGCCCGTCCATGATGGAGGCGTCGAGTTCGTTCTTCCCCTCCCACGTGAACACCGCCCCGCGCCCGGCGTTGAACAAAGGCGAATCCTCCAGCGGGATGATTGCCGCCTTCACCGCATCCATCGCGCTGCCGCCATCAGCCAGCACCCTCGCGCCCGCGTCCAGGCCGACCTGCAAGGCCGCTTCGTATGCGGTGCGTTGTTCAGGCGTCATCGCCTCGCGGTCCATCGTGCCCGCCCCGCCGTGGATCGCAAGCGACCAGCGCGGCGGCGTGGCCGCCTTCTCGCCGTCATGTGCAAGGGCGGAGGTTGAGACGGAAAAAAGGGCGAGTATGGCGATCATCGCGATATGGGTTTTCATAGCTGAAGAATGTAGCGCGGACGAAAGCCTTGCGCCAGCTTAACAATAGCGGCCCGACCCGCTAACGCGCATTCCATGATCCTGCGCTCCGCAACCCCTGAAGACGCGCCCGCTCTCGCCCGGCTTGGCGCGGACAGTTTCACCGCCGCCTTCGGTCAGCTTTACAGCCCGGAAGACCTCGCCGCGTTCATCGGCGAAGTCCACGATCCCGTCACAGTAGCAGCGGAAATCGCAGGCAATGAATGCACTCATTGTCTGGTCGAGATCGATGGGGCACTCATCGCCTATTGTAAGCTGCGCTACCCCAGCAAACATGCAGACCATTCCGCATTGCGCAGTCCTTTGGAGCTCAGCCAGCTTTATGCTGCGGCAGGCTATACGGGCGCAGGTATCGGCGGTGCACTGATGGAGTGGGCGCTGGGCGTTGCGCGCGCAGGCGGTCATGATGCGGTGCTGCTGTCCGTTTATGCCGGGAATCACGGCGCGCAACGGTTCTATCAGCGCTATGGCTTTGCCAAGATCGCCGACATCACATTCAGGGTGGGCGAGCAGCTTGACCCGGAGTACCTCTATGAGTTGCGACTGGATAAGAAAGAGAGCGCATGACCACATTCGGGAAACAGAGCACCGCTGACGAAGTGCTTCACGGGATCGACCTGTCGGGCAAGACAGTGTTCATCACGGGCGGCAATTCGGGGCTGGGAAAGGAAAGCGCGCGGGCGATGGCGGCGCACGGCGCGCATGTCATCATCGCCGGGCGCGATCAGGCAAAACTCATCGCCGCCGCCGACGAGATTGCGGCAGGCATGCCCGGTGCGCAGATCGATACCATCATCTGCGACCTTGCCTCGCTGGATAGCCTGCGGGCCTGCACGGCTCAGGCACACGAGCGGTTCGCCAAAATCGACCTGCTGATCAACAATGCCGGCGTAATGGCGTGCCCATTCAGCCACACCGCCAACGGGTTTGAGCTGCAATTCGGCACCAATCACCTTGGTCATTTCGTGCTGACAAAAGGTCTCATGCCGCTGATCGAGAGGGGCGAGAACCCGCGGATCGTCAATTTGTCGAGTCGGGGACATTTCATCGCCGATGTCGATCTGGACGACCCCAATTTCAAACATCGCGATTACAACGAATGGGTGAGCTATGGTCAGGCCAAGACCGCCAATGTGCTATTCACCGTCGGCCTGGAGCAGCGCTTTGCTGCGCGCGGTATTCACAGCCTAGCGGTGCATCCCGGTGGTATTCAGACCAACCTTTCGCGGCACCTTGACGATCAACAGGAACAGGCGCTGATGGACAGGGTGATGAACTCCGACCCCGGCTTTGAATGGAAGACCGAGGCGCAGGGCGCGGCAACGCAGGTGTGGGCGGCCACCTCGCCAGCGCTGGATGGCGTCGGCGGGCGCTATTGCGAGGATTGTCACCTCTCCGAGATCGACGATACCGGCACCAAGGGCGGCGTGCGCAGCTACGCTCTCGATCCGGACCGCGCCGACCGACTGTGGGCGCTAAGTGAGAAGCTGACAGGCGAAACCTTCGCCGCGTAAGAACTATCCCGCCAGAAAGTCGCGCAGTAGGGCAAACACGTCCTTCGCCTCGCGCGTCGGGGTGATCGCCATGAAGACGTGCGGTGCGGCTGCGTATTCATAGAGTTTCACATCGACACCCGCCGACCGCAGGCGTGCGGCAAAGCTGCGCGAATCCACGATGAAGAGGTCGTGTCGCCCGGTCCAGATGCGCGTCGGCGGCAGCATGGCGAGCGTTTCGGTTGGCAGGTAAAGCGGGCTGCATTCCGGCGATCCGGGGTCGCGGTCCTTCGCGAACATTGCTCCGCAGGCGCGCAGCGTGCCGATCTTCAGCATGATGTCGTGCGGCTCCACCGCCGCCATCGCCGGATCGGCCATCGTCAGATCGAGCCACGGTGCAAACAGCGCCAGCCGCCCCGGTTGCGGTCCGCCAGCTTTGGCCTGCCGCACTGCAAGGCTGAGCGCCATGTGACCGCCTGCGCTATCACCGCACAGCACGATCTTTTCGGGCGGATGGATCGCGGCGAGCTGTGCATAGGCCGCATCGGCCAACGCATCCTGATCGCTGGCAGATGCTTCGGGCACCACGTCATACAGCGGCAGCGTGATGCTGACGCCGGTCTGCTCCACCAGCGCAGCGGCGAGGGGCCAGTGTTCCTTGAACATCGGCAGCACGAACCCGCCGCCGTGGAAATACAGCATGTGCCATACAGCGGGGCCAGACGCTGGATGCAGCGTCACCACATCGCGCCCGTTGATCTGGCGCTGTTCGACGTTGAATTGCTGCGCGAATTTCGGCGGCATCGGCGCATCCCGCGGCTTTTTACGGGTCGCGATCATCTGCGCATAGCCTGCTGGATCGCCAGGAAAGACGGGCCGCCGCTTGCTCATCACCCACGTGATTGCACGCATCGCGATGCTGGGGCGCGCGCTGCGCAATTCGCAGGTGGTTTCGGTCAGCATTGTCTCTCCCGTCTCTGGTCCCAATGCAGGACGCAAAGCGGGTTTCAAGTCAAGCTTCGATGCCGATCACCAGCCCCTCGCCCAGCCATTGGCCCAGCATTACGCCCGCTGCGTGCGCGGCGGTCTGGATCGCGGCTTCATCCGTATTGTCACCCGCCAGCAAGGCAATCAGGTCGCCATAACGCGCGCCGTCTTGCATCGCGATAAAGGCACGGGCATTGTCCGCATCGACCAGTTGAAAGGTGGGCCGCTCCCCCTCGCGCCAGACAAGGCAGCCTTGCGCCGGATCGTGCGCCTGCGCGCCGGTGTGCGGCTCATCCGCACCAAGTGCGCGCCACAGAGCGGTGAGGTCATGTCCAACGGTTCGCGCCGCTGCGCGTGGCTGGAACGTCAGCCCCAATCCCAGCCAATCCGCATCGCCAAACGCGGCGCTGGCCGCGCCGAAGTCCTGCGGCGAGAGGGGCGCGGTGTCGGGCGCGCTGGCGAGTTCCAGCATGGTCCATTCCAGCCACGCAAGCTCTGCCACTTCGGGATGGTCGCCAAACAATCCCGCGCAGGTCTGATCGAAGTCTGCGCCCGCTGCGTCGATTGTCCAGTGGACGGGCGGGTGCGCGATCAGATGGTTGATCCCGGCCTGCCTGAAAGCATCCTCGCCAACATAGCGCGCGGTGCGCTCAAAAGAACTGGCGAGCGCGCCCATCAGCGCAGACCGGTAATTGCCGCGATACACCGACAGGCCCTGCGCGTGGGAATTGCCCCAGCCATCGGGCAGCGGCGCGCCTTCATCCAGGATCGCGCGCATGAACGCCGCCTGCCGGTCGGCAAGGGAAGCGCGCGGTGCGATCACGCAGCCACAGCCAGCCCCGACGCGGCGCGCGCCCGGTCCAGTTCCTCAAGCAATTCGGGCAGCGGAGGGATATGCTCATCCCGCTCGATCATGGTGGCGACGGGTTGATGGATCATCGCCATCGCCTCTGCATAAAGCGCCCACACATCGTCGGCGACCGCGCGATCGTGGGTGTCGATGATGACAGCACGGTCAGCGGTCGCAGGATCATGGCCCGCAAGGTGGATCTGGCGCACCCGGCTGAGCGGCAGGCCAGCGAGATAATCGCGCGCGTCAAAGCCGTGATTGCGGCTCGACACATAGATATTGTTCACATCGAGCAGCAAATAACATCCGGTGCGCTGCGTCATTTCACTGAGCAATTCCCACTCCGTCAACTCGTCTTCGGGAAAGGTGAGATAGCTGGAGGGGTTTTCGAACAGCATTGCCCGGCCCAGCGCAGATTGCGCTCGGTCGATATTGACACAGACCACATCCAGCGCCTCTTGCGTCAGCGGCAGGGGCAGCAGATCGTGACTGTTGTGCGCGCTGGTGCGGGTCCAGCACAGGTGATCGGAGACCCACAGCGGGTCGATCCGGTCGACCAGCGTCCGCAGCCGCGCGAGGTGATCAGCGTCCAGCCCGCCCGCCGATCCGATCGACATTGAAACTCCGTGCACGATCACTGGATGGCGCGCGCGCACCTGCTCCAGAATGCGCAAGCCTCGCCCACCTTCGATCATGTAGTTTTCCGCGATAACCTCGACAAAATCGACGGGCACCTTGGCGGCGTTATCTGCCAGAAATTCATCGTAATGCGCGCGGCGCAGACCAAGGCCAAAGCCGCCAAACGGGGGGATGAGGGGAAACGATGCGGTCATTGCGGGGGCCATCCTAACGCGAAATGCGGGCAAAGTGCAGCCTGCTTTGCAGGCTCGCTATATGTACAGGGTTTCGCACGAGAGCCACGGGACGTTACGAATCAATGCCGGTGGGGGCATCGCTGCCGCGCGGCACGACGAAATGCGGTTCTTCGCAAAACCTGTAACCGTTCGCGCTGGCGGGTCGAATGGCTCATAGACCCGGAAAGCAACCGGGCAGTAAATCACGATACGCCGAACATTTCAGGAGAATTGCCATGAACACCAAGTCGATCGCTAGCCTCGCCGGTCTTGCTCTTACTGCGGGCGTTGCCGCTGGCCTCGCCGCCACCCCGGTGGCCGCCGCTGGAGCCAAGGAGAAGTGCTACGGCGTCAGCCTCGCAGGCAAGAATGATTGCGCCGCAGGTCCGGGAACAAGCTGCGCCGGCACCTCGACCAGCGATTATCAGGGCAATGCCTGGAAGTATGTCGACAAAGGCGCTTGCGTTACGATGAAGACGCCCAAGGGCAACGGCTCGCTGACTCCGATCAAACGCTAAAGCCACGGTGAGGGGCGGCTAACAATTGGCCGCCCCCACTCTCCAATCGGTCCGCCCTTCACTCAGGAGTTAGCCATGAGCGCCTTGATCGCAATGCATCAGCGCATCACCGGCATGGTGTCGGGTGCCCTTGTCAAAAGCGTCGCGCTGTTCATCAACCGCGTGGCTCTCGCAGGGATTTTCTGGCGGTCCTACCTGACCAAGGTCGAGGAAGGCACGTGGTTGACGATCAGCGAGGTTCAGTACTTCATCTTCGAAAATGAATTTGCAGGACTGCCTGTGCCATCCCAGGTCGCGGTGCCGGTGGCGACCTATTCCGAATTCGCTTTTCCGATCCTGCTGGTCATCGGCCTTGCATCGCGGGTTTCGGCTGCGGCGCTGTTGATCATGGCGCTGGTCATCCAGATCTTCGTATTCCCGACGATGGCTCACTTTCTGGGCTGGGCGATTACCGTCTTCGCGCTTTCCGGCATCATCATCAGCTGCGGGCCGGGGCTGTTTTCGCTCGATGCGCTGATCGTCAGGATCACCGGGGCAAGGGCCGCATAAATGATCGCTGACGAGCCCACCCTCGCCCGCCTCATGATGGCAGCACAGGAAGGCGACAGAGCTGCCACCAATGTCCTGCTTTCAGAGGTGGGGCTATGGCTGGAGCGGTATTTTCGGCGGCGTCTTCCACCCCATCAGATCGATGATCTGGTGCAGGATGTACTGATCGCATTTTATACCAAGCGGGCGACCTGGGATCCGTCGCGCGCGTTCCTGCCGTGGCTTGCCGCGATTGCGCGCTACCGCTGGGTCGATCACCTGCGCAAGGTATACAAGCACGATGGCAAGGAATTGATGGAAGAAGACGCGGTTGAGGACAGCGAGGAAGAAGTCGTCCTCGCCCGCGTCAGCCTCGATCGGTTGTTCAGACAATTGCCGCAAAAGCAGTCCGAAGTGATCCAGCTGGTCAAGATCGGCGGCCTCTCCATCAGCGAGGCGGCAGACAAAACCGGGCAAAGTGAAAGCCTGGTCAAAGTGAATATCCACCGTGGCCTGAAAAAGCTCGCCACTCTGGTTGAGGATGCAGATTGAAATGACCGAATATTCCCAGCAATCGATGAGCCGCGAGGACTTGATCGCAGCCCTGTCGCAGGACATTACCCCGGTTCGCCGGGTGCGTCCGCGTGAAGGCGCGGTGCTGATCGGCTTTGCCACCATCATCGTTTCGATCGCATCCATCGCGCTGACAGGCTGGTGGTCGGGCCTGCTTACCGGAGAGGCATCGGGTTACTTCCTGATCACGAACGGCCTGCTGCTGGTGCTTGGCGCGGCGAGCACGGCGGCGCTTGTCAAAAGCGCGCTGCCCCGCGTGGGTCCCAGAGCCTCCGCTCCGTTCTGGGGCGCGGGAATGCTGGCGATCCTGCCGCTGGGCGTGATAATCAACCTGTTATCGGGCCGCGGAAATCACGCCTATAATGGGTTGAACGATCCATTTGCGCTGCATTGCACGGCGGCATCGCTGGGCGCGGCTGCGCTGGTCGCAATCGCGACGGTGCTGTGGCTGCGACGCGGCGCTCCTGTTTCGCTGGAGCGTGCGGGTTGGCTTACGGGCCTTGCCGCAGGTTCGCTTGGCACGCTGGCCTATGGCATCACCTGCCCGCTCGATACGTTTTCGCACGTCGGCCTCTGGCATATCGCCCCGGTGGCGATTGCGGCGTTTATCGGTCGCCTTGCGGTGCCCCCGATGATCCGCTGGTAGCAGGGAACTGGCCTGTCAGAGCCATTTCCACTTCCAAAACAGGAACAGTTGCACCGACATTACGGCAACGCAGATGCCGACCACGACCCAGAATCCATCGGCGCTTTCCATTCCCGGCATCCCGCCAACATTGATCCCCATCAGGCCGGTCAGAAAGCCCAGCGGCAGGAAAATCCCGGCCACAATGGTGAGCATGTAGGTCGCGTTTTCATTCGAGGCGAGGCTGCGCGCGCGCAATTCATCCTGCAGGACAACCGCGCTTTCCTTGCTGATGTCGATATCGTCGAGATAGCGGCGCAGTCGCTCAATCGACTCGGCGATTTCGCGCCGATCATGCTCCTCGAACCAGTCCGGCGAATCGCGCGATATCCGCTCCAGCGCCTCGTGCTGGGGAGACATATGCCGTTTCAGCGCGAGGCAATTGCGCCTGATCGCGGTGATCTTGGGCAGGATGCGCTCGTGCTCCTCCTCGACATCCATCGCCTCCAGCTCGTCGATCTTGTCATTCATATCGACGATGGCGCGGTTCATCCGCACCACCAACTGCTCCACGATCTGGACGATTGCGCTGCCCGCATCGACCGGGCCTCGGTTGCGGTCAAGCTGCGCAAGAATATCTTGCGGGGTCTGCATCGGCTGTTTGCGCAGGGTGATCAGGCGCGTCCCGTCGCACCACAATTGCAGCGAGATCATGTCCTCGGGCTCTGCGTCGGGGTTGAAGTTGATGCCGCGCAAAGTGGCGACCAGCGTACCGTCCTCGCGCAGTGCGCGCGGGCGGGTCGAATCTGATACCAGCAGCTCTGCCGTCACTGGCGGAATGCCGAGATCGGCGACCAGCCACGGCTTCACCTCGGGCGCGGTCAGGCGCAGATGCAGCCACAGCAATTCGCCCGGCTGCTGCGGCTGCCAATTGTCCACTTCCTCGCGTCCGATGGGTCGCCCACCGCCCCTGCCATCGAGCACCCGGCCGAAAATCAGCGGCTCGGTACCGTCGATTGTTTCGCTGTCCAGCGATTCCATCCCTGCATCCATCACGCTTCCTTGGCGCAAACACGCTTGCATGTCATTGCCCCTTCGCTCTTGCTCGACTATATTGCACGCCATGGCTTCTGTAAGACCCTGGCGGGACATCGAACGGCGCAAATGCCGGCAGATCATGGTCGGCAATGTGCCGGTGGGCGGCGACGCGCCGATCACGGTGCAGACCATGACGAACACTCCGACCGAGGACGCAAAGGCGACGATCGACCAGATCCGCCGGTGCGAGGAAGTGGGCTGCGACATCATCCGCGTATCGTGCCCTACCGAAGAGGCGACGGCGGCGTTCCCGCTGATCACACGCGCGGCCAACATCCCGGTCGTGGCCGATATTCACTTCCACTATAAACGCGCGCTCGAAGCGGCGGATGGCGGGGCGGCGTGCCTGCGCATCAATCCGGGCAATATCGGTTCATCCAAAAAGGTCGCCGAAGTCGTGCGCGCAGCCAAGGCAAACGGCTGCGCGATCCGCATCGGCGTGAACGCGGGGTCACTCGAAAAGCACCTGCTCGAAAAATACGGCGAGCCTTGCCCCGAAGCGCTGATCGAAAGCGCGCTCGATCATATCAAGCTGTTGCAGGACCACGATTTCAACGAATTCAAGGTCGCAGTGAAAGCCAGCGACTTGTTCCTTGCGGTGGCCGCCTATCACGGGCTGGCGGAGACGGTGGACTGTCCGCTGCACCTTGGCATTACCGAGGCGGGCGGGCTGATCGGCGGGACGGTCAAATCCTCGATCGGGATGGGCAGCCTGCTGTGGGCAGGCATTGGCGACACGATCCGCGTCTCGCTTTCGGCGGAGCCGGAGGAAGAGGTCAAGGTCGGCTATCACATGCTCAAGGCGTTGGGCCTGCGCACCCGCGGCGTGCGTGTGGTGTCCTGCCCCAGCTGCTCGCGGCAGGGCTTTGACGTGATCCGCACGGTCGAAACGCTCGAAAAACGGCTCGAACACATCAAGACCCCGATGAGCCTTTCGGTGTTGGGCTGTGTCGTCAACGGTCCGGGCGAAGCGCGCGAGACCGATATCGGCCTGACCGGCGGCGGCAATGGCAAGCACATGGTGTATCTGTCGGGCATGAAGGCGCACACGATCGAGGATGAGGACATGCTCAATCACATCGTGCGACTGGTCGAGGAAAAGGCCGCAAAGATCGACGCGGGCGAAACGGTCGCTTTCGATCCCCATGCTCCCGAGGCGGAAGCGGCGGAATAGCTCGCGACACCGCATTGCTCGAAATCCTGTTCCTCGCCTTGGCGCTTGCAATGGACGCCTTTGCAGTGGCGCTGACGCAGGGCGCGCAGGTCCGGCCCGGCTGGCGCAGCGCGGCGGCGATTGCACTCACCTTCGGGGCATTTCAGGGGGTGATGCCGCTGATTGGCTGGGGGATCGGCGCGGTCGCGCTCGAATACGTCGCGGCGGTCGATCACTGGATCGCGTTCGGGCTGCTTTCATTCCTTGGGGCGCGGATGCTGGGCGGCAATGTCGGTGAGGCGGAGGCCGCACGGGTGCTGACGGGCAAGGCATTGCTGGTGGCAGGTGTAGCGACCAGCATCGATGCTCTTGCCGCCGGGATCACCTTGCCAACCCTCGACGCCCCGCCATTCCTTTCCGCGACGATGATCGGGCTGGTCACACTTGTCTTCAGCGCCATCGGCGTTGCACTGGGCCGGGTCGCAGGCGACCACTTTGGCGTCTGGGCGGAGCGCGCGGGCGGCGTGATCCTGATCGCGCTGGGCGTTAAGATCCTCGCTGAACATACCGGGTGGCTGTGACGGCGATGCTCCACGTCGTCCACCATGCCGATTACATGGCCCCACAGCCAACGCGCGGGACGTTCAAGTTCGACAAGTATTATCTCGTGATGGAGGAATTGCGCAGCTCCGGCGCGGCGATCACCGAATATGCGCCCGATCCGATTCCGCGCGAATGGCTGGAGGCGGTGCATTGCCCCAATTACGTCGATGAAGTGTTCCGCGTGCAAGTGCCGCGTGAAAAGGAACGGCGCATCGGCTTTCCCGTGACGGATCGCATCCGGGATCGCGTGCGCCACACCAACGGCGGAACGTGGCTCGCCGCGCAGCTTGCGCTCGAACATGGCTACGCCGCGAACAGCGCGGCGGGCAGCCACCATGCGCTGCATGAGACAGGCGCGGGATATTGCGTGTTCAATGATCTGGCGGTCGCCTCCAACCGGCTGATTGCGCAAGGGGACGCAGCGCGCATCCTGATCGTCGATCTCGATGTGCATCAGGGCGATGGCACCGCCGGCCTGACAGCGGGGCGCGAGGACATCTTCACCCTGTCGCTGCATGCGGAAAAGAACTTTCCGGTGCGAAAGGCGCGCTCCAGTCTGGACGTTGGACTGCCCGATGGACTGGATGACGATGGCTTTATGGAAGCGCTAGAGCGGCACCTGCCTGCGACCTTCAACGACTTCGCGCCCGATTTCGTGTTCTACCAGGCGGGCGTCGATCCGCACCGCGATGACAAACTGGGCCGGCTTTCGCTCAGCGATGAGGGGCTGATGCGGCGCGACCGGTTTGTGGTGGAGCAGGCGCGGCGGCGCGGGCTTTCCATCGCATCGGCGCTGGGCGGCGGCTATGGCGAGGATCAACGCGAAGTAGCCGCGCGCCATGCCCGATCAATGCTGGCGATGGCGGATGAAAACGCGGCTCACTCTGGCGGCGCGACCAAGCTTTAAGGAGCCTTAAGGTTCGCGTGCTATCGCTGCTGCATGCTTGGACGGACCATCGCCTTTGTCGCTTCCGTGTGCGTATTCGCCGCCATTGCGGTGCCGTCCGGGAATGATGTCGCTGGCGAAAATGGCGCTCAACCCGCGACTTCCAAAGGCTCTGCCGATGCAGGCACATCGTCCACCAAAGCGGGTTCCGGTTGGTACGCCGGGGACCATACCCTTGATCGGCAGGCCGATGGTCATTTCTACGCCTCCGCCATTGTCGATGGCGCGGCGGTGCGCATGATGGTCGATACCGGGGCGAGCGTTATTGCCCTGACCGCCGCCGATGCCAGCGCAGCGGGTCTGGATTGGGACGAAGCCGACAGCCGGGTGATCGGTCAGGGGGCCAGTGGCCCGGTCCGAGGCGTTACGGCGCAGCTGGACGAGGTTGAGATCGGCGGCATCGTGCATCGCAATGTCGATGCGGTCATCATTCCTGAAGGTCTCGGCATCTCGCTGCTGGGACAATCGTGGCTGTCGCAGGTCAAGAATGTGGAGATATCAGGCGACCGGATGACCATGCGCGGCGGGTGATCGTCAACGCCTGCGCGTATCAGCGAAGTCGGGTGGCAAAAACAGACGAGCAAACGCGCTTCACAAATGGTAGGCGCAATGGCAAATCTCCGCTTATCTCACTGAGCGCGCTGAAATCCGCTCAAGCTGAACGAAGGATTATGCACGATGGCCGCTCTTGAAACCGACTATCTCGTCATTGGCGCGGGCGCGGTGGGGCTGGCGTTCGTCGATACGCTGCTGGACGAAGACCCCAATTGCCACATCACCATTGTCGATAAACATGCCAAGCCCGGCGGCCACTGGAACGATGCCTACCCCTTTGTCGCGCTGCATCAGCCAAGCGCGACCTATGGCGTGAACTCGATGGAACTGTGCCCCGACCGGCGCGATGCCAGCGGGCACAATGCGGGCATGTTCCCGCTTGCCCCCCATGCCGAAATCCTCTCCTATTACAGCAGGTTGATGAGCGAACGGCTGATCCCCAGCGGGCGGGTTACGTATCTGCCGCTGACCGAATATCGCAGTGGTGATGGCGGGGCGCATCACGCACGCGGCATCCTTTCCGGCGAGGACCAGGCAATCACAGTGCGGCGCAAACTGGTGGACGGCACGTGGTTCCAGACCTCGGTTCCCGCAACCCACAAACCTGCTTTCGAGATTGCCGAGGGCACCCGCTTTGCCATTCCGGGCGATCTGCCGGGGCTGTGGAAGGAGGCTGGCAACCTGCCCGAACGATATGTCGTGATCGGCGGCGGCAAGACCGCGATGGACACCGCCGTATGGCTGCTCGAAGCTGGCATCGCGCCTGAAAACATCGGATGGGTGCGCCCGCGCGACAGCTGGATGTTCAACCGCAAGCTGCTCCAGCCTGCCTACCATCATATCGAGGATCTGGTCACCTTCCAGATCGATCTGGTCGAAGCGGCCAACGCCTCCAGAACCGGCGATGAGATGTTCGCAGAGCTGGACCGACGCGGGACGATGCTGCGGATCGACGAAAGTGTGACGCCCAAGATGTTCCACTTCGCGGTTATCTCCCCCGGCGAGGTCGAAATGCTGCGCAAGATCGAAACGGTCTATCGACAGGGGCACGTCACCAGGATCGAGCCCGGCGCGATGCACTTTGCCGAAGACACCGTGGCGCTCCCTGAAAATACGCTGTTCATCAACTGCTCGGCCAGCGCGGTGCCCTTCGAAGTGCGCGATACAGGACGCAAATTCTTCGATGGCGACCGGATCACGCTGCAATTGGCTCAAGTGCCGTTCGTGCCCTACAGCGCCGCGCTCGCCGCGTTTCTCGAAGCGAACTTCGAAACCGATGAGGAGCGCAACGCGCTGGTTCCGCCAGCCCCGCTGACCGATTCGACCGATACCTATCCTTACGCGGTGATGGCCAATCTGATGAGCACCGCGATCCTTTCCGCCAATGAGAAGGTCAGCGCCTTCAACGCGCGCAGTCGCCTGCATCCTACCGGCCCGGCGGTGGCGCGGATGATGCAGGAAGGCGACCCGCGGCTCGCGAAGCTGGCTGGCGTTGGCCCTGCCATCAAGGCGCACATGCCCGGCGTGATCCGGCTTGGCATGGCGGCCCGCGCGATTCACGAAAAGCAAGGTTCCGCTGCGTAGGCGCTCTGGGGCGCGAAGCACTTCATTCACTTGCGCGCTATGAAGAGTGTATTAGGATGGTCCCGATGAAACGGCGTGATCTCTTGAAAGGCACTTTGGCAGCGGGGGCGGCTCTCGCGCTCCCCTCTTTGCCTGCCCGGCTGGCGGCCCAGCCGATGAAAGGTTCGCCGCGCGACCGCGCCCTGTTCAAGATCGCGGCGGATGAACTGGCGCGTGCAGGCGATGCGATCTGGAAGCGCGATATTGTTGGCATCGCGGATTATGGCCTGCATTCGGCCCATCGGCGTTTCCACTTCGTCAATCTCAACCGCGAAGAGGTGCAGTCCTACCATGTCAGCCACGGGACCGGTTCCGATCCCGATCATGATGGCTGGCTAAAGCAATATTCCAACGTCGAAGGCTCGAACGCCACCAGCCGCGGGGCCTATGTCACGTGGGAATGGTATCAGGGCCGCTATGGCACCTCTGTGCGGCTGGGCGGGCTCGATCAAACCAACGATGCCGCGCTGCGCCGCTATATCGTGATGCACCGCGCGAGTTATGCAGAGCCGAACCACATTGAGCGCTACGGCCGCTTGGGCCGCTCCAATGGGTGCTTTGCGATGGGCGAGGAGCAGTTCCGGATCGCCCTGTTGAACCTTTCAGGCGGGCGGCTGCTGTTTGCAGACAGCCTTGGCCTGCAGGAAGACGGCAGCATAGCCATGCGCGGCGACCTTGAACCGCTCCAGCCGGATCACCCGAATGCCACGCAAAGGTATGTGCCAGGGGCGTATTGACCCGTGAGTCAATGCGTGCCCGAAACCCCTTCAGCCCCCGGTCTGAAGCGGCAGCTTAACCACCCCGTTTAACCGCCCCGTTTAACCGCCATCGCGCGGATCGTCCTCGATCACGATGATCTCGTCATCGCTCACCGTTGCGCGGTTTTGCTCGCGCGGCTTGTCGAGGCTGGCTAGCACTGGGGCATCGCGGCCATAGATATCCTTGAACGTCGTCATCTTGCCGTCAGTGCCCGTGCCCATCGTGAAATAGGTGATATAGGCGGGGATGTCGCGGTTGATCGGAACCTTGGTGTATTCACCCGAAGTCGCGATTTCGACCGCCTCGTCCTTTGATGCGCCCTTGCCCAGAATTGCGACCGTCATCGCCAGTTCCAGCGCCCGCTCTGTGCGGATGCAGCCGTGGCTCAGCGCACGGTCAGCGGTTTCGAACAATTGCCGCGAAGGCGTATCGTGGAAGAAGATCGCGTGCGGATTGGGCATTTCGAGCTTCATCCGGCCCAGCGAGTTGGTCGGTCCGGGTTGCTGGACCACGCTGATATATCCATTCGCGCCGCGCGTCGCGACATAGCCCTTGGCCTTGGCCCAGCCGGGATTGCCCAGCACGCGTTCGCCCAGCCCTTCGCCCTTGACGATGGATTGCGGCACCGTCCAGGTTGGGTTGAAAACCACGCCCGAAACATTCTCGGACAGCTGCGGGGTGGCGGTGCGCCCCGGCATGCCGACGATGGTGCGATAGGTAAAGGTTTTCTCGCCCGCGCGCAGCCGTAGCTGATACTCGGGCACATTGGTGATCAGGTGGATCGTGCCAAGATCGCGCGCCAGCCAGCGCCAGCGGTCCATATTGGCGCGGATCAGCCTGCGCTTTGCCTTGTTGCTCAGCGGCGTCGCCGCAAGCTCGTCGCGCAGCGCGAGGTAATCGGCGTGGATCGGGTTCAGCCCATTCAGGACACCCGCCACATCGCCGGTTTGTGTCGCCTTGGCGAGGAGTTCATCGGTGCGGTGCAGATCGCGGTCGGGATCGACGACAAACCATTGCTCACGCGCTTCCATCGGAGTGCGTCCGTCGCGCAGATCCTCAATCAACCAGACCAAGTTCTTGGACGCCAGTTCATCCAGCTCCTGGCTCGGCCCAGACTTTGCCGACACCTGCAGCGCCGCAAGATCATAATCGGCAGGGTCCAGCCCCTCCGCCTCGATCGCTTCGATAAAGCCGATCAGCGCCTTGACGCTATCGAGCGACCACGGCTGCACCAGCGGCCCGGGAGCGGCGAGATCACCTTGCACCACCTCTTTGGAGACCAAGTTTGGGAAAGCTTCGTCAAAGCGGCCAGCCTGTTCGGCAGGCTTTTTGGGTGCGCTCTGATCCTGCGCCAATGCCGCGCCAGACAGCATCGCACCAGCGGCAAGACCGCCTGCAAGCGACCCCATCCATTTGCGCCCGTATTTCATGCTTTTACCTGCCAACTTACGCATATTCGCCTCGATTAATCCCAAGCCAGCCGCACATCGCAGCCCTGTGTCACCTAAATGCAAGCATACCCCTGCTTTGATATCACTATCAAGCAGGCTGGCTTTCGCTGCGATGAATTCGCCTCACTTTTCTGTGAAATCAAGTGCTGGATTGCATCCGCAGCGAGGTGACGGCGCTGCGCTTTTCGCCTATGGCAGTGCTCTCATGACCGCACCGGACAATTCATCGGCCGCTATGAACCGTGACCGCCTCGCGCCGTTTCTGGCCGCGGCGGCAGGGGTCGGATTCCTGGCGTTGATGGATGCATTCATGAAAACCGCGGCGCTGGCCGCGGGCGCCTATACTGCCACCGTGCTGCGATCCCTGATCGGCGCGGCGATCATCGCGCCATTCTGGCTCGCCCGGCGGACCGCCTGGCCCAGCCGCACTGCGCTCAAGCTGCACCTTGAACGCGGGATTGTTTCGGCGTTCATGGCGCTCAGTTTCTTCTATGCGCTGACCACCATGCCTCTGGCCGAGGCGATCGCGATCAGTTTCATCGCACCGATCATGGCACTGTATTTCGCGCGCGTGTTTCTGGGTGAGGAGATCCGCCGGGCCGCCGTTTTCGCCAGCGTGCTGGGCTTTGCCGGGATGCTGGTAATCGTCAGCGGTCAGTTGAGCGCCGCAGAGGCGACGCCTCAATTGTGGCGCGGATTGGCCGCGATGGCGTTTTCCGCGCTGCTCTATGCCTATAACTTCGTGATCATCCGCCGCCAGAGCCAAGTCGCAGGCCCGGTCGAGATTGCAACCTTTCACAGCGGCGTGGGCGGGCTTGTTCTGCTGACGCTTGCGCCGTTTTTCTGGCGCACCCCTGCGACAGAAACGCTGACTTCGCTGACGGCGGCGGGTGCGCTGACGGTCGCTGGCGCAATGGCGGTCGCGTGGGCCTATGCCCGGGCCGAGGCGCAGGCGCTGGTGCCGATCGAATATTCGGGGTTTCTTTGGGCAAGCCTGTTTGGCTGGCTGTTTTTCAGCGAAGCGGTCACGCTGCCGACAATTCTGGGGGCTGGCCTGATCCTCATGGGGTGCTGGATGGCGACGCGCTCGACGCAGCCAAAGTCCTCAAAAGACAACCGGTTCGCGCCAAACGAGGCATAAGGCCGGATCGGTGCGCCCCCTGCACCGCTCCGGCCCTATTCGCGCCGCGCCCCCCGATGCTGCCACCAAGACGCTGCCCTCAAACAAACGCAGACACGGGCACGTGCGCCCCACATCCCACCTGTCCGCTTTATCCTCGGAGTGCCCCCATGCACGCGCTTGCGCGGATGGCGAAGTAAACTCTCGTAAACTGCATCGCGCGCGCTGTCGGCCGGGTCTTGCCGCGACGCGATTTTGCCATGTGTGTCGCGATCGAGCCGGAAAATGGCGCGCACCACTTGACCTGAGGCACACAGTCTAGCACGTGCCTAGAAGATTTTACTCTTCCGGAACTGGATCACCCGGATCTCCCTTGCCACCCTGATGGCAGGGATCAGCCAAAAGGATGGAACGCCTCGATGACTGCTATCGGCAAGGATACGCTCGCAACCCGCTCGACCCTCTCGGTCAATGGCAAGGATTACGCCTATTACTCGCTCGCGAAAGCCGCTGAGCAGTTGGGTGACGTATCGAAACTGCCCAATTCAATGAAAGTGCTGCTGGAAAACCTGCTGCGCTTCGAAGACGAAGGCTTTACCGTCGGGCGTGAGCATATTCAGGCCATTGTCGACTGGCAGAACAATCCTGTCACAGGCAATGAAATCCAGTACCGCCCGGCGCGCGTGCTGTTGCAGGACTTCACCGGCGTGCCCTGTGTGGTTGATCTTGCCGCGATGCGCGATGCAATCAAGAAACTGGACGGCGACACGCAGAAGATCAATCCGCAGGTGCCCGTCAATCTCGTGATCGACCACTCGGTCATGGTCGATGAATTTGGCCACCCCAAAGCCATGGAAGCCAACATGGCTCTCGAATACGAGCGCAATGCGGAGCGTTACGACTTTCTGAAATGGGGATCGAAGAGCTTTGAGAACTTCTCTGCCGTGCCTCCGGGCACGGGCATCTGCCATCAGGTGAACCTTGAACATATCGCGCAAGGCGTGTGGTCGAGCGAAGATCCCGACGGCAATCTGGTCGCCTATCCCGACACCTGCGTTGGCACCGACAGCCATACCACGATGATCAACGGTCTGGGCGTGCTGGGCTGGGGCGTCGGCGGGATCGAGGCCGAGGCCGCGATGCTCGGCCAGCCGATCTCGATGCTGATCCCCGAAGTCGTCGGTTTCAAGCTGACCGGCCAGATGGCTGAAGGCGTCACCGCGACCGATCTGGTGCTGACCTGCGTGCAGATGCTGCGCGAGGTTGGCGTAGTGGGCCGCTTTGTCGAGTTTTACGGACCGGGCGTCGCCAATCTGACGCTGGCCGACCGGGCGACCATCGCCAACATGGCCCCCGAATACGGCGCGACGTGCGGGTTCTTCGGGATCGATGACAAGACCATCGAATACATGCGCCTGACCGGCCGCAGCGAGGAAAACCTCGCGCTGGTCGAAGCCTATGCCAAGCAACAGGGCATGTGGTTCGATCCCGCGGCCGAACCGGTCTTCACGAACACGCTCGAACTGGACATTGCATCGGTTGTGCCGAGCCTTGCCGGGCCCAAGCGTCCGCAGGATCGCGTGATCCTTCCCGAAGTGGACGAGCTGTTCAACGGCGAGCTCAAGTCGGTCTACAACAAAGCCGGAGCGGTGCGCGTTGCAGTCGATGGCAAGGACCACGATATTGGCGATGGCGACGTTGTCATCGCCGCGATAACCAGCTGCACCAACACATCGAACCCCGATGTAATGATTGCAGCGGGTCTGGTGGCAAAGAAGGCGGTCGAAAAAGGCCTGACGCCAAAGCCGTGGGTCAAGACCAGCCTCGCGCCCGGATCACAGGTGGTGACCGATTACCTGGTAAAGTCCGGCCTGCAAGACGATCTCAATGCCATCGGCTTCGACCTGGTCGGCTATGGCTGCACAACCTGCATCGGCAATTCCGGTCCGCTGGCTGCGCCGATCAGCGCGGCGATCAACAACAACGATATTGTCGCGGCATCGGTCCTTTCGGGCAACCGCAACTTCGAAGGCCGCGTATCGCAGGATGTGCGCGCCAACTTCCTCGCCTCGCCTCCGCTCGTGGTCGCCTATGCGCTGCTGGGGACGGTAACCGAGGACATCACCACCACTCCGCTGGGACAGGACAAGCAAGGCAAGGACGTGATGCTTGCTGACCTGTGGCCGACCAACGCCGAAATTGCCGAACATCGCGCCGCCAATATCGACCGCTCGATGTTCGTCAGCCGCTATGCCAACGTCTATGATGGTGATGAGCACTGGCAAGCGATCACAGTCGAACCGTCGGACACATATCAATGGCGCGCAGGTTCCACCTATATTGCCAATCCGCCCTATTTTGACGGAATGGGGATGACCCCCGAGCCGGTAACCGACATCGTGGATGCAAAGCCGATGGCGATCCTGGGCGATTCGGTCACCACCGACCACATCTCGCCCGCTGGCGCGATCAAGGAAGATTCGCCCGCAGGTGAATTCCTGAAATCCAACCAAGTCACGAAAAAGGACTTCAATTCCTACGGTTCACGGCGCGGCAACCATGATGTGATGATGCGCGGCACCTTCGCCAATATCCGTATCAAGAACGAAATGGTTCCCGGTGTCGAGGGCGGTGAGACGACCTATAACGGCGAGCAGATGCCGATCTACGACGCAGCGATGAAGCACAAGGCTGACGGCACCCCGCTGATCGTGATCGGCGGCAAGGAATACGGCACCGGCTCCAGCCGCGACTGGGCGGCCAAGGGCACGATCCTGCTGGGCGTGCGCGCCGTGATCGTCGAAAGTTTCGAGCGGATCCACCGCTCCAACCTTGTCGGGATGGGCGTGCTGCCGTTGCAGTTCAAGGATGGCGATACGCGTGAGACACTGAAGCTCACCGCCGATGATACGTTCAGCATCAGGGGTCTGGCCGAGCTCACGCCGGGACAGGACGTTGCAATCGAAGTGACGCGTGCCGACGGCTCGACCTTCACCTTCACCGCGCTGTGCCGGATCGATACCGCGAACGAGATGGAGTATTACCGCAATGGCGGCATCCTCCACTACGTGCTGCGTAAGCTGGCAGCGTAGGGAAGGCTATGCGAACCGCTCTTTCGCTTCCGCTCGCTGTACTGGCCGTGGCGATTTCCGCCTGCGCGCCCAGTGGCGAGGGTGAGGCCGTGCAGCCCGCGGCAGATGCGCTCATCGGTTTCGAGCTGGCCTCTGCGAAAGCTGCGACCAGCACTGCGCCAGACCAGATCATCGGCCTCGACACAGCGCAGCTTGCAGCTCTGCTTGAACGCGGCAATGTCCGCCTTATCGATGTCCGGACTGCTGATGAGGTGGCGCAGGGCATGATTGCGGGCACTGAACATATTGCGATGGACGCATTCGATCCAGCGGACCTCGATCCGGCGGATGAACGTGCGATCGTGCTCTATTGCCGATCGGGCAGGCGCTCACAGATCGTGGGTGAGAAGCTGGCCGAGTACAGAGGCGAGCCCACCATGCATCTTTCAGGCGGTATCCTCGCCTGGGAGGCAGACGGCTACCCTATCCGATAGCCGCTCGGCCCCCCGGGACGCTCACACGCTCACCCCTCAGAGCACACGCTCAGGCGTCTTTTGGTTCCGACTTCAGGCGGCGGCGGCGGCCCAGGATCGCCGCAGCGGCCAGTCCAAACAGCGCCATCATCGGCGGTGCGGGAACATCGTGACCGCCCGTAGTCGATGAAGATCCGCTGCTGCTGCTGCTCGAAGAACTGCTGCTGCTCGACGAGGACGATGACGAGGATGAACCGCTGGTGCTCGTCGAGCCGCCGGTGGTCGATCCCGATGACGAGGACGAAGAACCGCTGGAGCCGGACGAGGACGAGCTGGTGCTGCCCGTCATGTCGCCCGATGTGCTGCCGCCGCTGGTTGCCCCGCCTGATGAGCTCGAACTGCTCGACGACGAGCTTGATGAGGACGAACTTGACGAGGAAGACGAACTCGAACTGCCACTCGAACTGCCCCCGGTCGTGCTGGACACAGCGCCCGTAGAGCTGGACACAGCGCCCGTAGAGCTGGACACAGCCCCGGTAGAGCTGGACACAGCGCCCGTAGAGCTGGACACGACGCCGGTCGAACTCGAGACATTGCCCGAGCTGCTCGATACGGCCCCCGTGCTTGACGAGACCGCGCCGGTTGAACTCGAAACATTGCCCGACGTTGTCGAGGACGTGCTCGAAATCCCGCCAGTGCTGGTGGACACCTGCCCAGTGGAGGTAGAGGTCGAGACCTGACCGGTAGACGAGCTGATCTGACCCGACGACGATGTGGTCGAGGTCGAGTTGTCGATATCGATGATGATATCCTGGCCCTGGTTCTGGCCGTTGCCGCCGCCCGTGGTCGTGGTGCTGACAACCGAGACATCGCCCGAGGACGAACCGCCCCCGCCAAAGAAGCCACCGACAAAACCGCCGCCAAAGCCACCTCCAAAACCGCCCAGACCACCGCCGATGATCACCGGCGCGCCGCCGCCCCCGCCGCGAACAGCGGGAAGCGGGGGCAAGGGTGCAGGAGCATAGGCAACCTGCATGATCGGGGGGCATTCGTTCGGATCGATGTAAGCCTCGACTGCGCCCGCCGGGAGCGGAGCGGATTGCGCCACCGCGCCCGCGCCGCGAAAGCCCTGCGGGATCGGCTGGCATTCGATGGTACGCTCGACAATCCGGCGACGCCGCTCTTCGGGCAGCGGCGGCAGCTCGCGCGTCCGCGTCTTGATGTAGCGCGGCTCGCCAATTGCCTGCACCGGGCCTGCGCCGTTGATCAGTTTGCCGTCGACATCGGAGCTGTAAACCGGACTATCCGTCACCATCGGCTCGGCCACGCGAACCGCGCCCCCAGTCATCAGGGCGATGCCTGCGGCGGTTGCGGAAAGCTTTGCAGCTGCCAGTTTGATCGACATAATCGCGAAACCTTGTTCATTGTGCCGGTTCGATGCGGACCACCCACACCTTCACCGATCCAATGCTCTTGTGGCCCGCTAATGCTTTGCGCGACAATGCGATTAACCACGTTCGAGCGTCTGCAAGCACTCCAAACCCGCGAAAACGCGCCGATTTCCGGATCGCTGTCCCGATTTGATACCGAAAAAGCCGGTTTGGTTAGGCAATCGATT
>JBBRVR010000025.1:0-35537 GCA_038246695.1 Sphingomonadales bacterium | reverse complement strand
TGGAATCCGACGCCGATTTCACCGCAATAAAGAAAGCGTACCGCGCCCGCGCCAAAGAGGTTCACCCCGATGTGAAGCCGGGCGATGCGGACGCGGCCAAGCAGTTTCAGGCGATCCAGGTCGCCTACGAAGTGCTGCGCGCCGCAGAAGAACGCCGAGAGTGGCGGGGCTGAGAGACTTCCGCGACTAGATCGCTTCTGGCCAGATTGCGGGCGCCTCGCCCAATGCCGCCGCGTCCCACTTCTCGGCAATCACCAGCAGGCGGTCGAATAGCGGCTCGGGGAAGGGCGCGATCGGGGCAACGGGAGCCTTCGATCCGGCAAAAGCTGGACCTTTCTCAAGCGCCCGTTCCAGCGCCCGGACGGCGTGTTCGCGAGCCTCGCGAGGCTTGCCTTGATCGTAGCAGATGAAAGCCAGCCCTGCCTGAGCGGCAAACGCACTGGCGGGAATGAGATGTCGCGGGCCAAGCAGGTCGAGCGCATCGCAGTATCGTTCCCGCTTGCGGTTGCTCCCGGCGAGCAAGGCAAAGTCCCAGCTTGCCGTTGGATTGAGGATGCCATGCGTGGCTGTATCGCCGCGTGCGCAGCGGGCCAGCAGGTCCAGCGCCCCGTCGATATCGCCGCGTTCAGCGAGCGCCGCACCCCCCGAATTCAGGGCACGACCAGCTTCAAATTCGTCATCGCAATCCATCGAGCGTTGGAACAAAACATCCGAATCAGCCGGATGGCATTCCGATATCGCGCGGGCTTTCATCCATAGATAATAGGCCTTGTGGTTGCGGGCGCGCGCGATCCTTCGCTCGAAAAGGGCGTTCGCCTCCTCGTCCCATGCCTCACCGCGATACCATTCATCGCTCATACCAACCATCACCAGACAGTCCGCTTCGGGCGGAATTACACATGCTCCAGCGCCTGTTCGAAATCGGCGATCAGGTCGTCCGCGTCCTCGATACCCACGCTTATGCGCACCAAACTGTCGGTAATTCCCAGCGCCGCGCGGCGTTCGGGCGAAACGGAAAGGTGCGTCATCGAGGCGGGGTGGCTGGCGAGCGTCTCGGTGCCGCCCAGACTGACGGCGAGTTTGGCGATGGTCAGATGGTCGAGGAAACGGAAACATTCCGCCTCGCCGCCCTGCAGGAACACGCTGAACGTGGACCCTGCGCCCTTGCAATGGCGATCATAGATGTCCTGCTGGCGTGCATCCTCGATCATTCCGAGATAGCCAAGCCCCGTTACCTTGGGGTGGGCGCGCAGGAACGCGCAGACCTTCTCAGCGTTCTCGCCCGCGCGCTGCATGCGCAGTTCGACTGTCTCAAGCGAGCGCAACAGCATCCATGCGGTGTTGGGATCGACGATCCCGCCCATCGTGTTGCGCAGCGCACGCACCGGGTCCATCCACTTTTTCGCGCCCGCAAGGCTGCCCGCCACAAGGTCGGAATGCCCGCCGACATACTTTGTCAGCGAATAGGCGACAATATCCGCCCCGTGATCGAGCGGGCGGGCCCACAACGGCCCAAGAAAGGTGTTGTCGATGGCAATCGGACAATCCCACTGCAAATGCGCATCGCGCGCATCGCGCACCGCTTCAATATCGACCAGCGCGTTGGTCGGATTGGCCGGGCTTTCGAGATAGATCATCGCGACCTTGCCGCCGCTTGTCCCCGCCTGCTGTTTTGCGCGGGCCAGCACATCGTCCAGTTCCGCGCGCGTCGCGCCTGCGGGAAAGTCGATATAGGTGACGCCGAACCGGCTCAACACCTTGGACACGAACCCTTCGGATGCGGCATAAAGCGGGCCGGAATGCACGATAACGTCGCCCGCGCTGGCATAGGCCAGCATCAGGATGCAGATCGCGGTCATGCCGCTGGAGAATGTCAGCGCGTCCTCCGCCCCGTCCCAGATGGCGAGCCGATCTTCGAGGATTTCCTGATTGGGCCCGTTAAAGCGGGAATAGACGAGCCCCTCGGCCCCGCCTTCGCGTTTGCCCGTGATCCCTTCGAAATGCCGTTTGCCCGCCGCAGCGCTTTCAAATGCGAAGGTGGAGGTGAGGAAGATCGGCACCTTCAGAGATCCCTCGGACAGGGCAGGATCAAAACCGTGGCCCATCATCAGCGTGGAGGGTTTAAGTTCGCGCCCGGCAATCGTGGTCTTTTCCGGCCTTGGCTTGCGGCGCGGGGTGGCGGTTGCGGGGGCGGCATTCTGGTCTGCGGGGAGATCGGACATGGGCGCAGAAGTCCTTCCTTGGTTCATCGCTCCCAGGAAGGCGGGAACCGACTGAGAAGCTGGACGGGCACCCGCTTCTAACCTTCCACAGAAACGCCTCGCCACCCTGCCTCTTGAAGAGCAAGGCTAGAGCGAACCGGTTTCATTGGCAACCGGATTAAGCCGCGTTTGGCTGATGGCTTACGCCACCGCCGCAACCATCCAGACTATGCCGACAATCATGAAAATGCCGATCAGGTCGAGCACCAGCCCGGCGCTGACCAATCGCTCTATCCGCAACCGCCCGGTGCTCCATGCGATCGCATTCGGACCTGTTCCGGCAGGCAGGATAAAGCCCCAGCTCGCCGCCAGCGCGGCGGGCATTGCGATGAGGATTGCGTCCTCGCCAAGACCCAATGCAAACGCGAGGCTTGCGACAACGGGCATGATCGCGCTGGCGGTGGCGACGTTGCTGGCAAACTCCGTCACCAGCACGACCATAGCGACAATCGCGAGCGCCATCACGAACAGCGGCATCGCTTCGAGCGGGAGCAGCGCATTGCCCAGCCAATCGGCCAACCCGCTCGCTTTCATACCCGCCGCCAGCGCCAGACCGCCGCCGAACATCAGGATCACGCCCCACGGCGCGCGATCCGCCTCGCGCCAGATCAGCAGCGGTCGGCCCGTGCCGTCGGGCAACAGGAACAGCGCAAGGCTGGCGATCACCGCGATGGTTCCGTCAGTCCAGCTGTCTTTTGGCAGGAAAGGTGCGACCCAAAGCTGTGTCGTCCACAACACGAAGGTGATGGCGATGACCGGCACCAGCCGCTTTTCCGCGCTGGACCATGGGGCAGACGAGTCAATCGCGGCGCGCGCCGCCTCGACATCGAAGGGGTGCGATGCAACCCGCTGGACTCGCGCGATGACAATCGCGGCCAGCGGAACCCCGATCGCCACGATCGGCAGGCCAAACATCATCCATGTCGCAAAGGTAATTTTCAGCCCGATCATCGTGTTGAGCAATTGCACCGCGATCCCGTTGGTCGGGGAGCCGACAATTGTGCCGAGCCCGCCGATCGAGGCGGCAAAGGCGATACCCATGGGAAGCGCGCCGTGCAGACCCTCTGTCTCTGGCGTGTCGCATACCTCCGGGGCGGGCTGCGCGTTTGCACCGCCAGACAGGACAGCCAGCGCCATCGGCATCATGATGAGCGCGGTAGAGGTGTTTGATATCAGCATCGACAGCAGCGCCGCGCTGATCATGAAGGCCAGCAGCAGCCGCACCTGTCCGCCGTCGGTGCCGACAGTCTTGAGCACTGCAAGGCTCAACCGACGGTGCAACCCTGTCCGCTCAATCGCCAGCGCGATGAACGCGCCGCCCAGCAGCAGGAACAGGATCGGGGCGTAATAGGCGCTTGCTGTCTCGTCAGCGGTCATCACCCCGCCCAGCGGCAACCAGATGAACGGCAACAGCGCGGTGACGGTCAGCGGCACCGCCTCCGTCATCCACCACGCCGCCATCCACACGACCAGCCCGGCGACCATCCATGCAGCATCCGGCATGCCCGCAGGAGCTGCCACAATTGCAGTGCTCGCAAAGGCCAGCGGCCCAATCAGCAGCCCGATGCGGCGCGCGGTCATAAGGGGGATCCCTGTTTCACAGCCGTGAGACTAGCGAACCTGCCGCCCTGCGCAATCGCGCACCAGAAAGGACGCACAACCTTAAACTACGTTGTGAAAGAAGTCTTCGCTGTCGGACTTTCGGCGCATGGCAAGGACTGTGCGCGCTCTCAGCTTCAATTTTCTCCTGTTGTTCAGTTAGCCGAGACGAACGGAGTCTGCCGGCGCACGTGAGGAGACCGCATGGCCGTTATCCGCTTTCTTATCAGCCACACCCTCCAGCTCCCTGCGATCATCCAGAAAGCCGAAGCCGGGCATCGACCCTTCGAGGCGATGGCGCGAATTGTGCCCCTGACGGATGCGCGTGCCAATCGTTTCGGGAGCGGGCCACGCTGTCTGGCGGATCGGATTGTAGGTTGGTTTGAAAACGGCAAAGCGCGTCTCGTTCACGCGATCCTGAATATCAGCATCGGCTTGCTCGCGCTGTTCGAGGACCAATACGTCGTTTGGCGCAGCGGGCTGCCCGGAACGCAGGAGGGACGCGGCCATTGCCGAGGCGACAAGACCCGGGCTTCGAAACACCATGACGCATTGCGCCTGCCTCAGTTAGCGCCGCCACTTTCCGATAGATCACGATAATACGAGCGAGTTATTCGATTTCGTCTTTCTTCGCCTCGTCGCCCGGCAATGTAATGTCGCTGAAAGTCACCGTCCCGGTCCGCCCTTCGCGGATGATGCGCTGGAACTTCTGTTCGCGCTGCACCAGCAGGCGCTGCATGCTTTGAGGGATGCGGAACGATTTGACGCTGCCATCGGCCGACTGGATGTTCTGGTAGGTCGGCTCGCGCGCGCCGCCCGCCATATCGGCGATATCGTATTCCGCGACCACGGCTTGCGTCTTGTCGGTCTCGGCGAGAATCTTGCTCACTTCGGGGGTTGCGTATTTGCCGATATGGGCGCGCAGATCGGGCCCGAAATCGCGGAAGTACCAGGGCGCGACCTCGTCAAAAATGGTCGATACCTGCAACGTGCTGCCCAGTTGCTGTGTGCCGCGCAGCGAGTTCACGAAATCGCGCGCGCTGCGGTCCAGCAGGCGCGCGACGTTCTCGCCATTGAAGGCCTCGCGCTGGATCGAAGGCCCACCAATATCGCCTCGCCAGAACCCGTAAATGACGAGCGGGTCTTTCCAGTTGGGATAGACGATCTTTGTGCGGATGTCCTTCAGGCTCAGCGCGACGCCTTCGACCGTAATGAACCGGGCATCTTCCAGCGGCGCCCCGTCAATCTCGATCGTGCGCGGCTGGCGTACTGGCCACGCATTGGCGATCTGTTCGACCATCGCGACATTATGGAGGTTGATCCAGAAGGCGAGCTGTTCGTTGCGACTGAGCGCTTGAATGTCGATTTTGTCGGCGGTGGCCTCCAGATCGCGGCGGTATTCGCCAAAGGTGGCGATCACATCGGCATCGAGGAAGCTGAACATGACCCGCGACCCTTCGAGGCGCAGGCGCGAGGTGTGGCCGTAGACGCGGCGCGTGCCAAAACTTTCCGCTGGGCGTCCGGCAGTTTCACGAAGGGACGGTCCCATTGATATGACGAGGTTGTTCATCGCCTCGGTCCAGATCGAATAGTCGATCTTGTCGGTGTTGGGATTGGCGCTGGGGGTGAAGGTGGCGAAAGCGCCGTCCGACGTGTTGCTACTGGCACTGGCACTGGCACTGGCCGTCTGGGCTGCCAGCGGGCTGCCAAGGACAAGCGCACTGGATGCAAACGCGACTGCCATGGCAGAAGACAGCCTCAAAATCGGGCGGTTACTTGGGAGGGATAGGCCGGACGAGGCCCGCAAAATCGTAAACATGAATTCCCTCCTGAATGTGGCAGTCCGGCGGCAACCCCCGGTCTAATCTGCACCAGTATAGCTTACCCAAGCAATGCGCGGGACCGGTCATCGGTTTCCATAAGCGATTGGTCGAAAAGGTCCAAAACGCCAAGCACGCCGATATACAGGTTTGCCATACCAAAAGATTGATGGCGCATGGCAAAAGGGGCAAGCTCGCGACACGAGCTCGCCCCTCAACCTGTGTTCTGAAGTGGCCTGAAGCCGGGCTTGCGAAGCGGGCATAGCCGCGCGCTCCCGCCAGCCTATTTCGGTGAAAGCACCATCAGCATCTGGCGCCCTTCGAGCCGGGGAAATGCCTCAACCTTGGCGGTTTCCTCAACATCGGTCTGGACCCGTTTGAGCAGGTCCATGCCAAGATGCTGGTGCGCCATCTCGCGCCCGCGGAAGCGCAGGGTGATCTTCACCTTGTCGCCGTTGTCGATGAACTTGTTCACGTTCTTCATCTTCACATCATAATCGTGTGTGTCGATGTTCGGACGCATCTTTACTTCCTTGATATCCTGCGTCTTTTGCGATTTGCGCGCCAGATTGGCCTTCTTCTGCGCTTCAAAGCGATATTTGCCGACATCGAGGAACTTGCACACCGGCGGGTCCGCATTGGGGGACACTTCGACAAGGTTCAGGCCTTTTTCGTTGGCCTGCTCCATCGCTTCGCGGGTGAACATCACGCCAAGGTTTTCGCCTTCGTCATCGATAACGCGGACCTTGGGGACTTGAATGAAAGTGTCGTAGCGAGGGCCGCTTTTAATTGGCGGGGCCATCGAACGCCGAGGTGGACGGGCTATGTGTGTTCTCCTTGAGTAGCCTTGGGTTTACGCGGCCCAATATAGGCGGAAAACAGGCAGAGCGCCAGATGAGTCTTAAGCTGCCGCGCGGAATAACGCAAAGCGCGCCAGCCTGCCCTTGGCCGGAAGCACCGCGTCGATCGCGCGCGCCGGGCTGAGCGCGCGGATGATCTCGGGCGAGGCGGCGTCCATACCCCCGGTATAGGCGCCGAATGCGGGCACGATCATGCGATCCGCGCCGGTGTCGGACCGGCTCACCACCGCGCAGGGCCGGGCGATATGGCGGCTGCGTACCCGCACGCGCAGCTTGGGGTGGAAATGCCCGGAAAGCTCAGGCCGCGTTTCGCCCGGTTGTGCCTCGTGCCGCAGGATAATGCCGCCCAGCTCCAGCTCCTCTACCAGCGTCGCTCCAAATGTGCGTGCCATCTGTTCATCGTGGTTGCCGGTGATCCACACCCAGTCGAGCGCGCGCGTCAGCGCCTCCAGCATGCCACTCGCATAGGGATCGAGCCGGGCTGCGCCTGCATCATCGTGGAAATTGTCGCCCAGCGTAATCACCCGGCGAGCGCCCGTAACCCTGATCGCATCGGCAATCCGCTCCAGCGTTTCGCGGCTGTCATAAGGCGGCAGCATCTGGCCGGTGCGGGCATACCAGCTGCCCTTTTCCAGATGCAGGTCCGCCACCAGTAGCGTGCGTTCACGCGGCCAGTACAGCGCGTTGCTTTTGAGCAGAACGAGCTCTTCCCCGGCAAAATCCATCGGTGCGCCAAAATCAGCTGAGAACGAAACAGGAACCATGCAGCCTGATTGCCGTGTGGCAACCGGTTTGGCAAGCGCGAGATTGCAGGAAAGCCCCATTGACTTGAAGGGTGTCAAAGCGGATGGACCGGCCTGCTGTCACCGGGAGGCAGCAAGATCAAGGCGACAACGGGAAGACGACATGAGTGAATGGGATCCGAACACCGCGCGGGCAAAGGAATGGTTCGAATCCTTGCGCGACCAGATCTGCGCCGCATTCGAATCGATCGAACGTGAGGCGGGGTCCGACGCGTCCTTCACCTACACTCCCTGGAGCCGCGAGGAAGAAGGCAACGATCAGCCCGGTGGCGGCGTGCAGGGCCTTATGAAGGGTAAGGTGTTCGAGAAAGTCGGCGTCAATGTCTCTACCGTTGCCGGCACTTTCGCGAAGGAGTTCGCCGGCTCCATCAACGGTGCGGACGTGGACAATCCCGGCTTTACCGCGACCGGCATCAGTCTGGTTGCGCACATGACGAACCCGCACGCGCCCGCAGTCCACATGAACACACGGTTCCTGACCACGGGCAAGGCGTGGTTCGGCGGCGGCGCCGATCTCAACCCGCCGATCCCGTTTGAGGAAGACACAGAGGAATTCCACGCCGCGATGCGGGCGGCCTGCATGGCCCACAATCCCACCTATTATGAACGTTACAGAAAATGGGCGGACGACTACTTCTATATTCCTCACCGCGAAGTGCATCGGGGGGTAGGCGGCATCTTTTACGACCATCTCGAAAGCGATGAGGAGGCCGCTTGGGAGCGCAATTTTGCCTTCACGCAGGATGTCGGCAAAGCGTTTCTGGATGTCTTCCCAAAGCTGGTGAGGAAGCGGATGAATGCCGATTTCACCCCTGAGGACGAGGCCCGCCAGCTGGAATATCGCGGTCGCTATGCCGAATTTAACCTGGTGTATGACCGGGGCACGATCTTTGGCCTGAAGACCGGCGGCAATATCGACGCGATCCTGATGAGCCTGCCGCCAAGGGCGACGTGGAGTTGAGTTCAGACAGCGATCTGGGCGTTGTCTCAACCTGACAATCAGGAACTCTTTGCACGTCCGACCATTCGCACTGCCATGTCCGCACTTCGCGATCCGATCAGACTGATCCCGCTTTTGTTCCTGGCGGGGATCGGGATCGGAACGGTGCTCCTGCTGCTGCCGATCTCCACGGCGCCGGGAAACACAACCGACTTTCTGACCGCTTTGTTCACTGCAACATCGGCAATTTCGGTCACCGGCCTGATCGTGGTCGATACACCCACCTACTGGTCGTTCTTTGGCCAGATTGTCATCCTTGCCCTGTTCCAGATCGGCGGGTTCGGGATCATGTCTGCGGCGACGATATTTGGCCTGATCGCCGGGCGGGGATTTGACCTCAGATCGCGCATGGCGACGCATGTGGAACGCAGCCGGCTTGATATCGGCGATGCGCGCAGCGTCCTGTTCCTGGTGCTTTCTGTCACGTTAATCGTGGAAGCGATTGTGGCCGTCATCCTGTCTTTGCGGCTGGCGCCGCACCACGATCAAGAATGGTCCAGCGCCATCTGGCACGGCATTTTCCATTCGGTGAGCGCGTTCAACAACGCCGGTTTTTCAAGCTATTCCGACAGCCTCATGGGGTTCCAGTCTGATGCGCTGTTCCTCGTGCCGATCATGATTTCGATCACCATCGCCACGGTCGGCTTTCCCGTCATTCAAGACTTGGCTGCCAATCGGCTCGCATGGAAGCGGTATGCGCTGCACACCAAGATCACGCTGGCAGGCACGGTTATACTTCTCGTGTTCGGCTTTTTTGCGCTGCTGGGAATGGAATGGAGCAATCCCGCCACGCTTGGCCCAATGTCTGTTGCAGACAAGCTGCTGAATGCCGCGTTTCATTCGGTGATGCCGCGCACTGCCGGGTTCAACAGCCTTGATGTTGGCGCATTTCGCGATGAAACGCTGATGGCCAATTACGGGTTGATGTTCATCGGCGGGGGCAGCGCGGGCACCGCCGGTGGGATCAAGATTACCACGATGGCAGTGCTGATCGCCATGGTCGCATCGGAAATCGTGCGGCATGACGATGCCACTTTGTTCCAGCGGCGGTTAGGGCAGGGGGTCCAGCGTCAGGCGCTCAGTATCACGGTGCTGGCGGCGGCGTTGATCGTGAGCGCGGTGACTTTTATCGCGGCGACCACCGCGCTGCCGTTGCAGGATATCCTGTTCGAATGCATCAGCGCATTTGCGACCGTGGGTATGTCGACCGGCATTACAGCCGACCTGCCGCCCGCCAGCCAGCTGGTCATAATCGCGCTGATGTTTATCGGCAGGGTGGGCACGATCACCGTCGCGACCACTCTGGCGCTGGGCGCGAGCAAGCGTCCGTTCCGTTACCCTGAGGAGAACCCCATTGTCGGCTAAACACCGCCCGCCCGTGCTTGTGATCGGTCTTGGCAGGTTTGGCAGTTCCGCTGCCCTGACACTGGAGAAGATGGGGCACGAAGTGCTCGCCGCCGATACCGATCCGCGCCTCGTCCGCCAGTACGCTGACGATCTGACCCAGGTGGTGGAGGCGGATTGCACCGAGGAGGAGTGCCTGGCGCGGCTGGGCGCTGCCAGTTTCGAAACCGCGATCGTCGCCATCGGCAACGATATCGAGGCAAGCGTGCTCTGCGTGCTGGCGCTGGTTGATCTGGGCGTGCCCAACATCTGGGCCAAGGCGACCAACACGGGCCACGCCCGCATCCTCCAACGCACCGGCGCGCATCACGTGGTCTTCCCCGAACAACGGGTGGGCGAACAGGTTGCGCACATGGTCAACGAGCGGCTGCTGGATTTCATCTCGTTCGGCGATGAATTCGCCATCGCCCGGATCAAGGCCCCTGCGGCAATCGTCGGACTGCCACTGGTGACCAGCCAGTGCCGCAAGAAATTCGATGTAACCGTGATCGGGGTAAAGCGCGTGGGAGAGGATTTCATTCACGCCGTGCCCGATACCTTGATCATGCCGGATGATGAATTGGTGGTGTCGGGCAGGATCGAAAAGCTCGAACGGTTTGCCGGGCTTGATTCATAAAGCTTGCAGGGCTGCACGCCGCAACGCACATTGATCGCGATGCTGCGCCAATATGAACTCGTCGAGAAGGTCCTCGCATACGACCCGGACGCCAATGAGGCGATGCTCAACCGCGCCTATGTCTATACCGTCCAGAAACACGGCACTCAGAAACGCGCCAGCGGCGATCCGTATTTCAGCCACCCGGTAGAAGTTGCCGGGCTGATGACCGACCTGAAACTGGATCAGGCGACGATCATCACCGCGCTGCTGCATGATACGGTGGAAGATACGCTCGCCACGATCGAGGATATCGAGGCGCATTTCGGGCCAGAGGTCGCGCGGCTGGTAGATGGCGTAACCAAGCTTTCCAAGATCGAGGCCATGCCCGAAAACGAGCGGGCGGCTGAAAACCTGCGCAAGTTCCTGCTCGCCATGTCGGAGGATATCCGCGTGCTGCTGGTCAAGCTGGCGGACCGGCTCCACAACATGCGCACGCTTCACTACATCAAATCGCCCGAAAAGCGCCAGCGCATCGCGCGCGAGACGATGGATATCTACGCCCCGCTGGCAGAACGGGTGGGCATGTATGAATACATGCACGAAATGCAGGCGCTCGCCTTTGAACAGCTGGAACCCGAAGCCTTTGCGACGATTGCTGCCCGGCTGGTGCAATTGCGCAGTCAGGACGGCGGGCAGGATGGCGGGCAAGTCGATGCCATCGCGCTGAAGATAAAGCAGGCTTTGGCCGAATCCGGATTGAAGGTAAAAGTCGCCGGGCGCGAGAAACACCCCTATTCGATCTGGCAAAAGATGTCCGAGCGCCATGTCAGTTTCGAACAGGTTACCGACATTATGGCGTTCCGCGTCATTACCGAAGACGAGGCGGATTGCTATCGCGCGCTGGGCGTGCTGCACACCACATGGCAATTTCTGCCCGGCCGGTTCAAGGATTACATCTCCACCCCCAAAAACAACGGCTATCGCTGCCTGCACACATCCCTGATGTACGAAAACTCGATGCGGGTCGAAGTGCAGATCCGCACCCGCGAAATGCATCAGCTCAACGAATTCGGGCTGGCAGCGCACTGGGCCTATAAACAGGGGGACAAGCCCGATGGCGCGGTCGGCTGGCTGCGCGACCTGATCGAAATTGTCGATGCGAGCCACGATGCCGAGGAGCTGCTCGAACACACGCGGCTGGCGATCTATCAGGACCGCATCTTTGCGTTTACGCCAAAGGGCGCGCTGTTCCAGCTGCCCAAGGGCGCGACTTCGGTCGATTTTGCGTTTGCCGTCCACACCGATCTGGGGCTGGCAACGGTCGGCGCAAAGATCAACGGACGCCACGTGCCGCTGCGCACCCCGCTGGGCAATGGCGATGTGGTGGAGATCATCAAGGGCCCCTATGCCGAACCGCAGCTGTCGTGGCTTGGCTTTGTGATCACCGGCAAGGCGCGGGCCGCCATCCGCCGCGCCGTGCGTCTGAAAGAACGCGCCGAGGTCGCCACCATCGGCTCCAAACTGTTCGATGAAATTGCCGAACGGGTGCCCGCAAAGATCGGCAAGAAGGCGATCCGCGCCGCGATAGAGCGGCTGGGCCTGGAGGAGCCGGAAGACCTGATGTTCGCGATTGGCGCTGCCAAGCTGACCGACCGTGAGGTGATGGAGGCGCTGGTTCCGGGATGCACCGCTGATTTCGAGGACGATGAGGACTGGTCGCGGCGCGACCACGCGATTTCGATCAAAGGGCTGACGCCGGGCGTTGCGTTCGAACTGGGCACCTGCTGCCACCCGGTCCCCGGTGACCGGATCGTGGGGCTGCGGCGCAAGGGTGAAACCGTGCTGGTTCATGCGATCAACTGCCTTGAGCTGGCCGATGGCGTGGACAGCGACTGGCTCGATCTCAGCTGGGGGCAGCGTTCGCAAGGGGCGCTGGGGATGCTGCGCGTGACGCTGTATGACCGGCTGGGCACGCTGGCAGAAATGGCCGGCATCTTCGCTCAGGCAAAGGCCAACGTGATGAGCCTTGATCAAACGCAGCTCGAATACCCCTTCACCACTTACGAGATTGCTGCTGAAGTACAGGATCTGACGCATCTCAGCCGCATTCTCAGCTCTCTGCGGGCGAGCGATGCGGTGGCTCAGGCTGAGCGGATCTGATGGCAGTTATCGGCCTCGATCATATCCAGCTCGCCATTCCCGCAGGCGGCGAGGATGCCGCGCGCGAATTCTACGGCAATGCGCTGGGGATGCGTGAAGTCGCAAAGCCAGCGGGTTTGTCGAAAAGCGGCTGCTGGTTTGAAAGCGGGACGCTAAAGCTCCACCTCGGGGTCGATCCTGATTTCACCCCTGCGAAAAAAGCGCATCCCGCTCTGCTGGTGGTCGATATCGCCGCGCTGGAGGCAATCCTCGCGGAACGGGGCCATCCGATACGCACCGAGGTGCCGATTTCCGGCTACACCCGCTTGTTTACGCAAGACCCGTTCGCAAACCGCATTGAGATCATGCAGAAAAACGTGCCCGATGGTTAAGCCCGGAATATTCTCGATCAGGGGACAGATTTCGGACGAAAGAAGCCCTCGTTTCGCTCACCCCTTGAGCAGGTAAAACACCACGATCACGATCACCACGGCATAGGTCAGCCCGCCCAGAACGATGGCAAGGGGGTTGAACGCCGGGGCCAGCGTCGCCTGCGCCATCTTGCCCAGTTGCTGGAGCATTTGCGGCCAGGTGTAGGCGACGAAATCGCCCTGTGACATGACCGCGATGAGCTTGTTGTTTTCATCGACGATAGGCAGGCGACGGAACCGTTCGTTCGACATCACCTGAAGCCAGTCGACGATGTTGTCATTTTTGCGCGCCATGCGCACGTCGGTCGTCATCACCTCGCTGACGGGAGTGGTTTTGGGATCGCGGCTTTCGCCGATCACCCGGCGAAAGATATCGCGCTCCGTCATGACGCCAAGCACGTTCTTGTTGCCGTCGGTGATGAAGATGGAGCCGAAATTCTTCTCCGCCATTTGCGTTACCGCATCATAGATTGTGGTATTTGGTTCGCATGTCAGCGGCGGAGCCTTGCTGGCGAATTCGACGCGGTCGGCAATTTTCATGGATGACGCTCCCTTTTATGTGGTCCTTCAATATCAATGCAGTCGGCAGTCGCTCTGTTCCTAAAGAGTAAGAGTAACACCAGTCTGCGCGCATGCCTCCAGACTTTCCGCACGCATCACCATTTTGCTGACGAGCAGCACGAATTCGGTCTGCTTGTTTTGCGGAAACACCGATGTGTTCCATTCGGTATCGCCGATCTTTACCACGACCTTGATCGAGCCAAAGCCGCGCTGACGGCCGTATTCGAGCCGGTAGAGCCGGGCGTGCATCGCAAGCGCCTCTGCCTCTGGGCCAGTGAATGTCACGAGGTAGTAGGTGCCGCGCTCGCCCTGCCAGCGGGTCAGGGGCAGGGTGGCGGCGATCGTCTCCGTCATTCAGCCGCTGCTGCCCGCACCGGCACCGGGATATTGCAGATGTCCGCGCCGCCGGCGGGCACGATGAAGAACGGATCGCGGCGATTGGCTCGCGTTTCTGCATAGGCTGCGAAGGTGGCGCTTTCGGTGGAGAGGTATTCGAAGTTGGGTCGCTCGTTCACTGGCAGGTCGCTGGCGACCCGGACCGAGAGGATCGGCGTGCGCTTATTGGCCTCATCCTCGGTGTAGAACCCCAACGCTCCCGACCCGCGCGGCAGGGAGGAGAGGTGCTGCATCCCCTCGATCACTCGCCCCACCAGCGCAATGTTACGATCAAGGTGGCGCGGTGCATGGCCGATCACGGTATAAAGCTCTGCGCCTGAGCCGGTATCGGGCGAATAGTTCCGCCCCACGCCAACCATGCCGTAGCAGTGGGTGGGCGCGACGCTTCCCTTGCTCAGCGAGAGCGTCCAGCCATTGGTCCAATAGGTGCCATCGGAGTAGGGATCACTTATGCGGAAAAGGCCTGCAAACTGATCGAGTTGCGAGGCAATGACCTTCCCTTCCGCATCAAGCAGGGTTGCTTGATGATCTTTCGGCAATAAGCGGATGAAGTCGACCAACATAGCGTTGCGAAGCACGGAATAGTCGGAGCTTTCTGGGCCCACCGTATACTCCGCCTCCCCCATCACCTTCAGCCCCTCCGGCAAAGGCTTCGCCGTCCCCGTCGCTTCCGGGTTGTCGTAATTGGGATCGCCCCACTGGGTGACGTAATTGTCCTGCACCCGGTTGACCGAGATCCCGTCATACCACTTCGAGCGCGCGAACAGCCGGATGTTGTGCACCCAGCCTTGGCTGAAGGGTGCGGGCATCAGCTGGATTACCACCTCGCGCGCACGTCCGTCAGCATCGGGCGCGAGCGTCATCACCAGCAGGTCTTCAGCCGGGATCGCTACCCAATCGGCCGGAGACGCGGCGTCGACAATCTCGTTCGGGCTGGCAGCAGGCGCGCTCTTTTCCTCAGCACTGGCGGAAAAAGCGAGCAATGCGGCCATCGCGGCACTGATGAGAGTTTTTTTCATGGCCACACTTCTGCCATCACCAATGCGCTTGCGAAAGAGGCAACCTGCGGCTATCCGCGCCCTCTTGCCCGAAAAGGCATGCGGAGCGGTGGCCGAGTGGTCGAAGGCGCACGCCTGGAAAGTGTGTAAAGGGGCAACTCTTTCGTGGGTTCGAATCCCACCCGCTCCGCCAACCGCACCCAGCACCAGTCTCTGGTTACAGGGCCTCCGCGCAAAGCGGCGATGTGGGCGGGCTTGAGCAGGCCAATCCGTCATCAACTCGATATGTGAGCGCTGTCTCTGGGCGTTTCAGGCGAGATTTGCGCGGCCAGTCTCTGCGCCAATCGCAATCGGTTCGGTTTCCCTGTTTAACAGGCAGGCGCTGTCAAACCAATGTGGCAGTGATGGACTGGCGCTGACACCGGAGGCTAATGAGCCGCAGATCCAGAGCAAAGCCCGCTTCCCCTTTTCGCTGTTTCAACTCGTCGCCTGAGGCAATCCGGCTTGTTGTTCTGATGTATGTGCGGTTTCCGCTGTCGCTGCGAAATGTCGAGGACTTGCTATTCGAGCGCGGTATCGACCTGTGTCATGAAACCGTGCGTTAGTGGTGGAACAGGTTTGGGCCAATGTTCGCTGGCGACATTCGGCGGCAACGGATCAGTCGGATGCTCCGGTTCCGGCGAATGAACACGCTGCAAAAATTCGCCTCGGTCCATGCCAACGTTCATAATCACTTCAATCTAGACCGCCACCTTATCGACCGCCAGACCTACAAGAATCGCCGCTCAGCCGCCTTGGCTGAGTGGCAAAACCTCATGGCCTGAACTTAAAGTGAAAAAGGGATAGCTCCGCCAATCAGAGGCGAGTTGCGATTAGACTGACAGCAACCACCGACGAGCGGGATATCACCAATCAGACCGTCATCGATGTACCGCGATAGATTCTGGCACGGTATCGGGAGTCCTGCGCATCAGGCAGAGGGGCGCCTACCAACAGGACAGCCCGCGTGAACCGGCGGAGCTCCTCAGCGTGTTCCTCCGCATCGCGCGGCTCTTCGCTCCTGACGCGCCTTGTCAAATTGATCTGGTTGACCGGTACATCATGCACGAGCCTTTCATTCTCGACCGCGATGGTCGCGGTAAATGCATGCAAGCTCGTCTTGACGAAATTCGCAAGAGCAAAGCCGGCGCCATCCGTTCCGAAAGGCACGTCCGGAGAAACCAAGACAACCTGGCATTGATCGTAAAGCGAGGCCTTTCGCGCGATCCTGAAATGGCGAGTTATGTTGTCTTCAACCAGCTTCGAAAATTCCTCCGTCGACAGCGGAATTCCATCCTCGAACAGATGATCGGGCAGCGGTTCACTTGGCATTGAAAGCACTGTGGTAGGTCGACCCCATTTAATTAGCGCCTCGTCCATCGCTTCCTCAAGACCATCGCCGGCGATCAGGACCTGAATACGGTCTTGCGGCACATCCTTGGCCAGAGTATTCCGAACCAGCTTTGCGCCCGCCTCGTCCTTGGCGATTAGTACGATGTTGGCAACCTCGCATGTCGTAAAGAGCTCTTCGATAGCGGCCGCGACATAATCGGAGAGATGCTCGCCGAGTATCCAGACGGTCTTGCCCTTCATCTTGTCGATGCGATCCTGTTTTGGGCTACCGAACATTTCGCGCTCGGTGTTCGAACGTTCGACCCGCAGTCCTCCGGAAGGCATGAATGTCTCGCCGCTAACAGCGCGATCCGCGAGGAAGAACACAGTCGCCTGAGCTACCTCCGCTTCGGTTGGCATCGCGCCAAGGTGAAGCTGGGAGATGACGCCCTTTCCCACACCATTCGCAGTCTTTTCGACCTTTTGTGCAGGGAGAAATGGTTTGTCCTCTGCGGGAACCAGCTTCAACCACGTAGCCCCGCCCTTTTCGGCATATTGGGTCCATTCATTCGATCCGAGCAGGAAGCCGCCCAGCTTTAGCCGGACGAGCAGGCGCTGCGCCATGCCTTCGGTGAGGAGATACTGGTCCCATGTGCACACGCCGTCTCCTTCGCTAGCAAATTCGAGAGCCAATTTGCGCAACTCTTCGGGCGCCTCCGCATCATGCGACAGGGTGCTAGTGCTGTTGCGCGAAAGCCGCGTCAGGATTTTGATCGCATTCCCGCCCTCGCGGATCGCCCCGATAACTGCCGCATAAACCGAATTGAGGCGCTTGTTTTCGAGGATCAGTTTTGCGCGCCGCTGAAAAAGTCCGGGCTTTCCACCAACGCCCGACAAGCGGTCGCCATCGACCGGGCCAGGCGCAATTGCATTGCATTGCACCTCTGGCCCGAGAAAGGGCGAAAAGCTCTCGACCATTGCGCGCTGGCCGGCCTTGGACAGTCCGTAATCAGCACGATTGGGATATGCGACTGCCAAGAACTTCTCACCGCCGAAGTAAGACGAGACATTGAGCACGTAGCCCGAGCCCTGCGCCTTCATCATCGGAACCACTCGCTGCATCAGGTGGTAGTTTGAAATGAGGTTGGCATCGAGCGTAAATCGCCAAGCGGCTGGGTCCATATCGACGACCATGTCTTCGGCCCCGGCCACACCCGCATTGTTAATAAGGTAATCGATCCGTCCGAACTCTGCGATCGTCGCGTCAACCGCGCGGTCGAGCGAAGCAAAGTCGCTGACATCGACATTGGGCATGATCTTCACGCGCCGCTCGACTCCTGCAAACCCGATGTCCTGCAACTCGCCGACAATCCGGTCGCGCGCCGCAATCAGCTCACTTTCACGGCGTGCGACCATCATCACCCGCGCTCCAGCCAATGCGAGAAGGCGAGCAACTTGCCCGCCAATCCCGGCGGACCCACCAGTGATGAAGGCCACTTTACCCAGATGCAGGCCGGTGATGTTCTCAGCGAAACCCACCATCGCTTTGCGTGACCCGGTTTCCTCGCTGATGCTCGCAGGAAGGCGAAGGTCGATTTCGGCAATGCGTTGTTCCCGGAATAGGATGCGCACGGCATGCCCCGCTGCAAACCGCGTGTTCTCGCTTTCCGTATTTGTGAAGCGAATGATCTGGTTACTCCACTCAGCATATTCGGCTTCATCATTGTCCGCCTGCACTCGCGCTTCATCGCGCCAGATGCGGATCAACTGTGTGACCCCGGCAGAGAGCAAAGACGCGAACGAATTGCCGGCTTTATCACCGGGATTTGACATGAACACGCAGCGAGGCGGGGATGGCAATTGCGTGTGTGTGTGCCAGTACCGGCTCAGACTGCGCGCGACTGCGATGGCACCCACAAGTTCTGTGTCCATGAATTTGAGTACAGTCTCGTCGCTTGCTTTCAGCAATGGGCCGGTAAAATGACCGGCCGGCTTTACCGGCTGGACAACCGCGCCGGTGATTGCGCCACCTGCGTCGCTTTCGAAATCAGCAAGCGCTTGCTCCATCGCGTCGGGCTCGTTGCGATTGAACCGGGCGACCGTAAGTTCATCGCCGACACCTTGCGAATGCAGCCGGGCACGGGCCTGCGACACATCTGCATTGCGAGCCAGACCCAGTCGCACACGCGCCCCTGACCCAACCAGAATTTTGGACGATTCAAGAGCGTCGTCCCACGACTCTCCGGCGACAAAAAAGATGTTGAGACCTGCGCCATCAAGCGAGCGCATCGAGGGGCGTGTCATGTAGGTTGAACTGGATTCACGTCTGGCCGAGAGGCCGTGCGTTACGTCGATCTGTTCCCCGGTGATTCCGGCGGATTCCTCGCTCGCCAGAAACAGACAGGTCCCCGCAATATCCTTTGGCATAGGCAGCGGTTTGCCATCAGTCTTGCCATTTACGCTGCGCGACAGGGCCATGCGTCCGCTGAAATAATCGGCGGTGGTATTCTCCGGTTGATTCTGGACCTGATCCATCGCGGCAAAGACTGTCCGGATACGATCGCTTTCGATCGGCCCCGGGAAGATCGTATTGACCCGGATACCCCTCGGCCCAAGCTCACCGGAGAGCTCTTTGGACAATGCGTTCAGCGCCGCTTTCGGAACAACATAGGCGGTGCGGCCATAATAGCGCGTGTGCGAAAAGATGGTCGAGATATTCACCATAGACGCGCCGACCGGCATCATCGGGGCGGCTATTCGCGCAAGGTTCCATGTCACGCCGAGGATGTTGAGCATCGCGTCGCGCACGGTCTCTGTATCACCGCATTGCTCCATTTCCTCCTTGCTGAGCGGTACGTTGTGCAGCGGCTGCTTGGGGCCGGCTGAGCCGGCATTGTTTATCAGGATATCGATCCGGCCATAGGTCGATTTTATTTTGGCAAACGCGCTGCGCACCGAATCCGGATCTGCTCCGTCGAGGATTGCGGTATCGATACGTTCTGGGAACGCGCCAGTGTCCGCGATCAGGGCGGCACGTGCGGCCTCAATCCGCTCCTGCGTGCGTCCAGTCATCACCACGAACGCACCTTCGCGAGCAAAAGCACGACAGATTTCGCTTCCCAGATTGCCCGCCGCGCCGGTGACTACGGCGATTTTGTTCATGAGCCGCCCCTTTTTCGCTTCAGCCTCGAACTCCACTTTCCGTCTGCTGCCTTCGCTCTTGCTCAATGTATTTCTCCATTACTTGGTTTGGCATTTGCGACCCTGGAGGCTTCCCAGTACTCGAGCAGCTCTTCCTTGCTGCGTAGGCCCACGGCTGGCAGAGCATGATTGACAACATACGTCGCACCGGAATGGCGATTGTCCCACATCGACTGGTGAGCATCGGGCAAGCCTTCCCACTCCACGACAACAGGATCAGTAACATCGAGCAGGCCCGCAGCGACCATCTCGTTCATCATGGTCACTTCGTACGCGTTGCAAAGATGAGTCCCGAATATTTCCGCCTTCGGCATGTAGATCCGCCGCTGGCGGGTCCATACTTGCGGCGCATAGAAGGTGTAGCGTCTGCCGCTCATGTCCTCGGCATATACGACCCGTCCGCCAAACGGTTTGACGAGCGATGTCGAAACGCCAAGCGTGTCCTGATAGGCGCGTTCGATCACCAGATCGGGCACACCGCGCGGATTGCCGGGAGAGCGCAGCAATTTGCCGATAGCTGTCCCGAACGGCTTCAGCGTGTTCTGCTGATAGGTGCGCACGCCAAGCTTGAAATTCTCGATATCCTGGCGCGCATCGGGCAGCCGGGGCAGAGTTTCGGGCCAATCGAAATCGGCATCGCGGCGCTTCAGACCTTCGATGCTGACAATGCCTTCGACGGCGTCTTCGAGACCCAGCGATTGCAGGAATTCGCGCTGACCATCGGTTGTGGTCACGATCACCATGCGGACTTTGAATAGCCGCGCTGCCTCGATCATCTCGAGACCTTTTTCATCCGCCAGCGATCGGCTTTGCGGCCCGTAATAGAGGAGCACGGATTCCCCGCCACGCAAACCTGCCCGCGCCAGCATTGCTTCGGGCCGTTCCTCGCCCGATTTGCCCATAAAGCCGAAATGATAGCCCGACGATGCACCGTAGAATGCCAATCGGCCACCGTCTTCGAGTAGCTGGAAGCTGCGTGGGAAGGCCCGCTCGCCTGCGTGGCTGACCACGAAATCAGCCAGTTTTCCGCCATTCATCGCGCGATAATTCTCTAACAGTTTTTCGCCCTGCAATTCCCATTCACGCGCGGCATCGGGATCAACGGGGATCGGGGTAAAGCAATCGGCGATCTCAGGATCCTTGCGATTGATCGCGCCGACCGCTCCCTGCGACTTCACGAACTCGGCCCGCTCCTCGCTCGATACCAGCCCGGTGACCGCAAGCCCGGTCCGTACCGATGACTTGAGCGCGTCGAGACCCGTGCCGGTCGCCGAGCCTTCGACGAACATCGTATTGCCCGGTGCGATCTCCAGCGTCGTGAAGAGACAGCGCGTTACCGTGCCTAGATTGAGCGTGTAAGCCCCTGCCTGTTCCAGCGTCAGATCCGCCGGCGGCTTGTGCAATTGCGGACCCTGAACCGTCAGGAACTGCGCATGGCTGCCCGTCTTCGTCTCATAACCCTGGATCGAGAATCCGGCATACATCGGATCTTCCCCTGCCATCGGGGAAAGCAATTGGCTGGTCCCGGAATATACTGCGACCATATCGCCAACTTGCAGGCGCCCCTCTTCCTTGAGCTCGCTGCCAAGCGCTGCGATCAGTGCGAGCCCGCCCGACCCGGTAATCTGCACATCCTCATCGTGCGCGTCGAAGGGCGATACCGGGATGCCCGTGAGCGCCCAGATGTCGTTGAAGTTCACTTCCGATGAGAGGAGGTAAACCAGGGCCTCGTTCGCGCGCGGTTCCGGAGTCTTGACCACCAGCTCGCGCTCATGGGTCGCTGGCGGACCAAACCGCGGCGCGCCGGTATCGGGATCGCGGGTAATCCCGAATGCGAGTTGAGTGGCCGGGATCGGCGTGACTCCGGGATAGAACGGCGAGCCCATGGGCAACAATTCGCCAGTTTCGATCAGGCGGGCTTTGCGTGCTTCGTGTTCGGCATCGATCCACACTCCGTCGCGACGAACGGGCAGCGGAGGGCTTTGTTTGTCCATGAATTGCTGGATGCCGGTCTTGCCGCCAGCGGGATCGATGATTGCCTCGGCGAAGCGCTGCGCCTCGCATTGGAGTCCCGCAGCCATTCCATTTTTCCAGCCTGTACGCACAGCATCGAGCGCGCGCGCTCCGGCGCGGTCGCGCCCAGCCCATTCGAGCTGTTTTAGAATACGCTGGAGAAACTGGTCCTCCAGAACCCGATCAAGGCTGATGGTCGAGGGTTCGGCCCATCGCTTGGTCGCCGCCTGACGCGCGGCGAACGCCTGTCCCAACACGCTGACCGCGGGAGACTGGACATATTCGCGTACCATGGCGTGCGCCTTGGACAGGGCGTCTTGCGATCCCTCCGAAAGCGCGTCTACTGCACCGATCGCCAGCGCATGTGCGGCGTTGATCGCCCGTCCACCAAGGATCAGATCAAGTGCATCGCGCAAGCCGTCCTCGCCATTTCGCTCGGCCAGCAGGCGAGGCAATCGCTGTGTGCCACCATAACCGGGCAGCAATCGCAGATTGATCTCTGGCTGGCCAAAGCGCGCCCTGGGTTCGGCGATGCGATAGTGGCAGGCAAGCGCGAACTCCATGCCACCACCCAGGGCCACACCCTGGATCGCGGCAATGCAAGGTTTGTCCATCGTCTCGATCGTGCGGAAGGCAAGCTGTGCATTGTCTGGCAGTGCCTTGGCTTCTTCGACGCTGTTCACTTCCTCGAGCATCTGCCGGATATCAGCACCGGCGACAAAGCTCGCGGTGCCTGCTCCGGTAAAGACTACCGCTGCAACATCATCCTTCCGGGCGAGGTGCTCCACGATGGTCACCAACTCGTCGAGCGCGCGGGCATTGAGGGCGTTTACAGGTGGGTTCTTGACCGTAACCGTCGCCACGCGCTGCGCCGCATTGAGCGAATTGTACTGGATCGTGAAGAAGCGATAACGCTCAAACAAGGCCTGACTGTCAGACAACTGCTGCCGCCGCCGCCATGCTTCCACCGCACGGGAGAGCTCATCGAGGCTTTCGGGATTGCGCAAAGTCGACAGATCGCCAACGTCGGCGCCTTCGACAACCGCACGCACCATTCGGCGCATATATTTGCCCGAACGCGTTTCAGGAAACTGCGAGAGCTCGATAAAGTCGGAAGGTACTGCAACCGCGCCCTTTTCGGTCCGCACCAGATCTGTGAGGCGCCGGCGGTCATCCTGCGTCAGTCGCTGCCCTTCGACCGGTGTGACGAATGCAACCGGGGTTACTCCCTTCTGACTATGAGGGGCACCAATCACGATCACGTTTCCGACCGGGGATGCGGGATCGAGAGATTTGTCGCGCAGGATCGCGCCCTCGATCTCCTCGGTGCCGATCCGGTGGCCCGAGACGTTGATCACATCGTCGGAGCGACCGTGCAACGAAAATGAGCCATCCGGGTGACGCATAGCGAAATCGCCTTGCGTATAAGCCCACGTGCCACGCCAGCGCTTCCAGTAGGTGTCGGCAAAGCGTGCCACATCGCCGCGCCAGCCTGATCCAACCCGGACGGTCGGTCCATCCGTCTCGACCACGAAGTTGGCAGCATCGCCCCAGATCGTCCGTGTGAGATACGGGTAAGGCATTGCGATGACGATCTCACCCTTCTCGCCTTCGCGCGCCGGCCGCCAGGGCGCACCGCCGTCGCTTGCTGCGCGGGTGTAGGTGGTAAGGTCGCTCTCGCTGGAGCCCTCAGAATCCTCCACCCAGACATCGCCCAGGATCCAGGGAAACGGATAGGTGTGCGTATTCGCCTTGAGCGGAAAGTCGGCATTGTCGTGGAAATGCGACCACACCATGCCGCCGTGCTCGGTCGCCCAATAGGAGTTGATATAGCGCGCGGTAATATGCTCCATCGCAAAGGCCTGCACCGCGGGCGATACCGGCTCGGCGCAAAAGGTTGCGACCTTGCGCGAGGACAGGTCGTAACGTTCGATATCCTTGAGGTTTTCCGGGTTCTGCATCACCGATTTCAGGAAAGTGACGCCGGCCTTGAAGATATCGACGCCATAACGCTCGATGATCGCGGCAAACCTTCCGGCATGCGGGAAGAGGGGCGAGCCTTCGGTTATAACGGTCGTCACCCTGCTCAGCAGCGACGCGGCGATCTGGTAGCTTTGCCCGGTGATCCAGCCCGGGTCGGCGACAACATACATCGTGTCGCCAGCCTTCGCCCCGAAGGCAGCAAACATTGTTGACGCGATACCGCTGGCATATCCCCCATGGACGTGAACTACACCCTTTGGTTTTCCGGTCGAGCCAGAGGTGTAGATGATGAAATTCGGATATTCAGCGTCGACTGCGAGCACTGGGGCAGCAGACCAGATTGCGCGGACGAAATCCCGATCAGACAGCGTGTAGAGTTCGGCTTCGCTGGTAACATTGAAGCCCATATGGCGTGCCGCAGCCAGAATAACTTCACCGGCCTCGTCGGTCAGATTGTGGCTCCAGTAATCGCGATCTGGATTCCACGGAAGGTCCGGTTGCGCCGTATGACGGACCACCACCACCGCGTCGACTCTGGCAGGAGAATCTACGAGAGCGCCGGCGATCGCAATCCTGAGTTGCGCCGATTGTCGCGGGCTCATGGACTCGCATTCACCTTCGCCGTTTCCGATCGCTGTCAGGGCCTTGCCTACCCCGCGCATCACGTCAGAACGCTCGACCGTCACTTCGCCATCGAGTACTCCGGTGACGACATCACGGATCACTGTCATCTGTGCCGGAGTTACGCCCAATTCGGTATCCTCCAGCGCGGAGACAACGAGTTCAAGGGCAACCGGAACGGCCACGAAGTTATCGAGCGCAGGGTCAGTGTAGTTAGGCTTGAATGGAACCATCTGCGCGTTGCGGTAAGAACCGTCAGCGGTGATGACAATGCGCGCGCCCGCATCCGCGATCCGGTCGGACAACGTCTTGTCGCTGAAACCACCGAACACGGGAGTGTAAACGATCCCAAGCCGTTTCGCGCCTTCGGTCCAATATATTTGTTGCGGGATGTTCGGCATATTGAGGGCGATCCGATCCCCTGGACGCAGGCCAAGAGCCTTTAGTGCAAGTGCACATTTCGCGCTTTCGAGTAGCAGTTTTCGGCGAGACACCGTTTCGCTGTCCACTGGTCCGCCGCGTCCGCCGTTGCTGGCCATGTTCCAGCGATCACCCTCGAAGATCAAGGCGGCTTCTTCACCATACCCGGCCAAGACATGACGATCGACTTCGTTGAAGGCAGCACTGGTAAGCCCACCTTCAAACCAGCGCCAATTGGGTGGGTCGTCGTCGTTGAACGCCCGGCTCCAAGGGTCAAAACTCTCTGGAAGGTCTAGCGAGACCGGCGCGCCTGAGTGCGCATCCCAACCGGTCCAGCAGGCTTCGGCTTCATTGAAGAACGCCCAGACGCCGCCCTGGCTAGGCAGGAGCCAGCAAATCTGGCGCTTTGCAATTGCTCCGTGAAACGCGCCTGGATCTGCACGACAGTCGGCGCGCATTTGCGCAAACGTCTCTTTATCCGGAATGGTCAAACCGGATGGACTTACATGTCCCGTTGTCGATGCTGTAGCCGAAGTCACCTCCCCTTACCCTCTGCCCCAGCGTGTATACATTTTTTATTACACTAGACAGGACAAATCTGAAAGTTCCCTGCAATTTGTCAAGCCACGGAGTTCATTCATTTCACCATTGCCTCTTCCGGGACGAAACGCGCAATCTCATCCAACATGGACATGCAGGCAAAAATGAAGTCCTGGCAAAGCAAATGCACCGCTGCCCAAACGGCGGAATCAGGGTGGCGCTCTGCGGGCCCTGTCAGAGCAAATGCACCGTCTGGTAAGGGGTGAGCGGGCAGGGTGGAGAGATGCCCCTAGAAGAAGAAGCCCTCGAGCTCATTCCGCCGTTTCATTTCCTCACCCGAGGTGATCCGCCTGGTAGTGATTATGTACGTCCGATTCCCGCTCTCGCTTCGGAATGTCGAAGATCTGCCGTTCGAACGGGGGATCGATATTTGTCACGAGACGGTGCGGCATCGGTGGAACAGATTCGGCCCGCTGTTCGCTGCCGACATTCGCCGCCAGCGGGTCAGCCGGATAAATGGCTTCCGGCATTGGATATCGCACCTCGGCGAGGTGTACGTAAAGATCAGCGGCGAGATGCATTACTTGTGGCGTGCCGTCGACCATGAGGGCGAGATCCTCGAAAGCTACGTCACGAAGAAGCGGGACAAAACTGCGGCATTGGCGTTCCTGAGGAAGGCATTGAAGCGGCATGGCCGGGCTGAGGCGATCGTTACCGACGGCCTGCGATCGTACCCCGCAGCGATGCGCGATCTTGGGAATCTGGATCGCCGCGAGATGGGCCGCTCGCTGAACAATCGGGCCGAGAACTCGCATCTTCCGTTCCGACGACAAGAGCGAGCAACGCTGCGGTTTCGACAGATGAAGTCGCTACTGAAGTTCGCACCAGCGCACGCCAACGTCCGCAACCACTTCAACCTCGATCGCCACCTCACCGTCCGCCAGACCTACAATACCGCCAGCACAGGCGCCTTGGATGAGTGGCAGAACGTCATGGCCTGAGCTCACCGCGGGGAAGGGATGGTTGCGCCAATCGGAGACAAGTTGCGATCAGACCGAAAGCACAAATCCTGACACAGAACTGACCTTGAAAGGTCACCAAACCTTCCCCGCTGAGTCACTCAAGGCCGCTACCTTTCTGAAAGCCAGATTCGGCGAGGAGGGCTTCATGAAACTGCTTGATCAGATGTACACAGACGGGGATGTCGACACCAACCGGAGCGGCAATATCTCGCTCAACCGGATTGTGGAGGAACGCTATTCGCGCCGGACGACCATGCTTGGCGGGTTGCGGGCCAGCGCGGTCGCGTTTCTGGGCACGGGGCTACTCACAGCCTGTTTCGACGATGACGGGAATGAAACCGGCTTCTCGCTGCAAGTCAGCGCAGGTCAGGATGCCACCACGACAACTGGCAATCTGATCACGCTGCAAGGCGCTGTGAGCGGCGGCGCGGCCATGAACCCCCGGTTTTCGCAGGTCTCGGGACCACAAGTTGAACTCGTGCAACTGTCAGATGGCAGCGTGTCCTTCATCGCGCCTGCGGTAGCCAATTCAACCGCGCTCACATTCCGGTTTGAAAACGGAACCGCGAGCGATGAAACCATTGTCACCGTCAATCCGGCGCAATTGTCGTTTGGCTCGCTTTCGAAGAATTTCGATGATCGTGTCACGGTCCCGACAGGCTATTCGGTCAAGGTGCTGACGGCACTTGGCGATCCGATCGCAGCGGGCGTGTCTGCCTTTGCCAATGACGGCACCGACACAAATTATGCGCAGCGAATCGGCGATCACGGCGATGCGCTTTATTATTTCGGCCTTGGAGCCAATGGCCTGCGGGATGACAACAGCTCGGTGCGCGGTGTGCTGGCGCAGAACCATGAAAACCTGAATGTGCAATATCTGCACGTCAACGGTCCGACCGTCGATGCAACCACCGGCGCGCGCCCTGCGGCGGAAGCGATCAAGGAGATCGAAGCGCACGGCGTCAGTTTCATCGAGGTGCAGGACACCACCGGCAATCGCGATTGGACCACTGTCCAGAACAGCGCCCTCAACCGCCGCGTCACGCCGAACACGCCGATGTCGATCCGCGGACCTGCACGTGGTTCAGCGATGTTGTCGACGGCGTTTTCCCCGGCGGGAACGGATGGGCGCGGCACGATCAACAATTGTGCGAACGGCCATGCCCGGTGGGGCACCTTGCTGACATGCGAGGAAAACTGGGCGGGCTATTTCCGCCGCGATGATTCCGGATCGGGCACGGACAATGCCGCAAGAAGCGCGCGCGAACTCACGGCATTGCGTCGTTATGGTGTGCGCAGCAGCACGGGCAATTATCGCTGGGCCCTGGCACAGCCGACGGGGCCGCTGTTTGAGCGCTGGGATGCAAGGGTGAAGGGTGCGAATGCGGCAGCCGATTTCCGCAACGAGCCCAATCAGTTCGGCTGGGTGGTCGAAATCGATCCATACGATCCCACATCAACCCCGCGCAAACGCACCGCTCTGGGCCGGTTCGGGCATGAGGGCGCATGGCTGGGCCGCCTGACTGCGGGGCAACAGGTCGCGGTCTATATGGGCGATGATTCGCGCGGCGAATACCTCTACAAATTCGTCTCCAGCGCCAACTGGGTAGCAAGCGATGCGCAGACGGCCGATCGTCTGGGCGTGGGGGACAAGTATCTGGATACCGGCACGCTTTATGTCGCCCGTTTCAATCCCGATGGTTCGGGCACCTGGTTGCCGCTGGTATTCGGACAAGTGCCCAACCGCCCGGCGGTCGGGACGGCCCCCGAATATGTGTTCGCCGATCAGGCCGATATTCTGATTAACACCCGTCTGGCCGCCGACGCCCTTGGGGCAACTCCGATGGATCGTCCCGAATGGACCGCCGTCAATCCGGCCAATGGCGAGGTCTATCTGACGCTGACCAACAACAACTCGACATTGCGACCTGTCGGCGGCACGAATGCGGCCAATCCGCGCAGCTATGTCGAGCCGCGCGGCAGCGGGACCACTACCGGCAACCCGAACGGCCACATCATCCGCTTCCGCGAAGCGGGGGACAGCAACGCTGCCACCACCTTCCGCTGGGATATCTATCTGTTCGGGGCGGATTCGATCGATGCCGGAGCAAACGTGAACATCTCAGGCCTTGATGCGTCGAACGATTTCTCCAGCCCTGACGGGCTGTGGTTTGCGCGCGAGCAGAACCCCGGCGGGCAGATCAGGCCGCTGGCGTGGATCCAGACCGATGACGGGGCATTCACGGATCGCACCAACAACCAGATGCTGGCAGCGTTGCCCGGCGCGGTGGGCGATGGCGGTGCAGTCACGATTACCAACACTGATTCGAACGGGGCAACCGCCATGCAATCGACCATCGTGGGTGCGGATGCGACATCTGCCTCGCTCAAGCGGTTCCTGATCGGTCCGGTCGGATGCGAGATCACTGGCGTAGACAGCACACCTGACGGACGCACTCTGTTCGTGGGGATCCAGCATCCCGGTGAGGACGGCGAAACCAATTCGCCCGACAGCAACTGGCCGCAAAGCCAGTCGGGCACGGCGAGTGGCCGCCCGCGCTCAGGCGTGGTCGCGGTGACGCGCGACAGTGGCGGTATCGTCGGCCTCTGAGCCAAACATGGAAGCAGGAGGCGGTGAGAGGGCATTGTTCCTATCACCGCCTCTGGGCGTTGCATTTCCCTGATCAAGGCGCGCGACAAGAAGCGAGCCCTGCGCTTTATGAGGAAGGACTGAAAGCGCCACGGTTCGCCTGCCGAGACCACGACTGACGGCTTTCGGTCAAACAAAGCTGCAATGTTGATCAGAGACGAGCGGCAATCAGACCGATGGCACCCCTCACCGCATTAACCTTTGGCTGTATTCTCCAACGGAATCCGGCGTACGAAAAAGATAAGTATCACTGCCAGCGCTGTCAGCACTCCGATCAGCAGCCAAGCATCGTTGATTGCTTCGACCAAGGCTTGTTTTTCCACCAAGGGGCGGATCATTTCCTCGGTAAATTCATCGGGCGGTGTGCCGATCTGTTCGATGAAGGCATCACGGGGAATGCCGATCTGCACAGCCGTTTCGATGTTGCCAGCCGTCAATTGCTCAACGATGTCCGAACCATAGGTTGCGGCGCGGCTGAAAATCGTCGTGTCGATCAGCGCAAGGCCTATCGCGCCGCCCAGGTTGCGCATCAGATTGAACAGACCGCTGCCGTCCGCCACCAGCTCCGGTGACAATCGGCCCAATGCCATCCGCGTCGGGGGGAGCAGGCAAAACATGGTCGCGACGCCGCGCAAGACCTGTGGCAGGAACATTTCCGCAAAATCGGTTTCGGCGGTTTGCGTGGTGCTCATCAACAGGCCGACCGCAAACAGGGCAAAGCCGAAGAAGGTGAGACTGCGCGCGCCAACGCGCTGCTCCAGATAAACGGCGACGGGCGCAGCCACCAGTTGGGCGATGCCGGTGACCAGCATGATCTCGCCGATCCGCAGCGCGTTATGTTCGCGCACCAAGCCAAGAAAGAATGGCATGAGATAGGTCGAGCCGAACAACCCGACCCCAAGGATAAAGCTCAAAGCGCAGCCAATGGCAAAGTTGCGATCTTTGAAGCAGCGCAATTCAACTAACGGGCCGGATGCGCGAACGGTGCGCCAGATGAACCATGCCGAACAAAGTGTAAACCCCAGCAACAGCGATGCCACCGTTGGAGAGAGCCAGCCGATGGTTGGCGCATCTTTCAGGCCGATCTGAAGCGCAGTCAGGCCGACTGCCAGAAGGGTTAATGCAAGGGTGTCAACCGACCGGGCCGAGCGCATATTGCTTGGCGGACCGCGAAGGGTGATTGCAGCGCCAATTGCTGCCAGAATGCCCGGAACAATGTTGATCCGAAACAGCCAGTGCCAGGAATATGTCTCAGTGATCCAGCCACCCACAATTGGTCCAACCGTTGGTGCAAATACAGCGGCAACACCTGCAATGGTCGTGGCAATTCCCTGCGAACGCACTGGAAAAAGCAGGAAAACGGCAGAAAACACCGCCGGAATCAGAGTGCCTCCGGCAAAGCCCTGAATAATACGCCAGGCGATCAAGGTGCTAAAAGTCTGGCTTTCCGCGCATCCGATCGATGCCACGGTAAACACCGACACAGCCGAGACAAACAGCCAGCGCATACCCAGTTTTGCAGTCAGAAATCCTGTCAGCGGTATCGCGACTATCTCTGCGGTAAGATAGGCAGTCTGAATCCAGATCATCTGGTCAGTACCGATCTGCAACGCGCTCTGGATTGTTGGCAGGGATGTCGCCACGATCTGTATATCCAGGATCGCCATGAACATGCCGATGCACATGAACATGAAGCCAGCCCATGTTTGCAGGCTTGCCTCGGGTATTTCTTTTGCGTTCATGCGATGGCCGGTAGCTGAAGACACCGCCTCTGACTAAAGGAAATTTCTTCCGCTCCTGAGCTGGCTTTGTCTGGAACGGCGGAACTATGCACCCATGATGTCGTTCCATGTTAAATACAGATCAAATCGCCGGTCAATCGGCCGATGTAAGGCTTCCTGAATGATTCCGGTTAGTATCCACTCGCTCGCTACAGTCACGCCGCCGCATACTCTCGATCAAACTACAAGCGCGCAAGTCGCGGAAAGGCTGCTCGGCGACGCCTTTGAGGATTTCGGAAGATTGCGTTCGATCTACGCCAATGCCGGGATCGAATTTCGCCATTTGGCCCGTCCGGTCGCCTGGTACATGCAGCCGCGGACCATCGTTGAACGCACAGAGGTATATCTGGAAGTAGCGCTCGATCTGTTCGTCGAAGCGTCTGAGAAAGCTTTGGCTGAGGCAGGAATTGCCGCAGATGAAGTGGATGCAATCGTAACCGTTTCATCCACCGGGATCGCCACGCCGAGCCTGGAAGCACGCGCGATGGGCCGGATGGGTTTTCGCAGTGATGTTTCAAGAATACCGGTGTTCGGCCTCGGTTGTGCTGGCGGGGTCTCGGGACTTGGCCTGGCCGCAAAACTCGCAAAGGTGGGCGCGGGTGCAACGGTATTGTTTGTCACAGTTGAGTTATGCAGCCTTGCGCTTCGAACCGAGAATGTGGGTAAGGCAGATGTTGTGTCGACGGCTCTGTTCTCTGATGGTGCGGCAGCTTGCGTGATCCGCGCCGGTGATGAGGGCTTTACGCAGATTTCCGGTAGCGCCGAGAAGACCTGGTCCGATACGCTCGACATAATGGGCTGGCAGATGGAACCGGCAGGCTTGGGTGTCATTCTCAACCGAGCCATCCCCACCTTCGCCAGAAAGGAACTTCGCGAGGCCATCGAAGCGATGTTGACCCCTCAGGATTTGCAGATCGGTGACGTGGATCGCTTCATCTGTCATCCCGGCGGTGCGAAAGTCGTCGATGCGATAGAGACGGCACTGTCGCTGCCGCAGGGGAGCCTGAATGATGAGCGCGAGATATTGCGTTTGCACGGAAATATGTCTGCGCCGACCGTTCTGTTCGTGCTGGACCGTGCGCGGAAAGAAGGGCTGCCGCCATTATCGGTGATGACAGCTTTGGGCCCCGGTTTCACGGCCAGCACAGTCACCTTGCGGAATGCGGCATGACCTTACCCTATGCGATCATGCTATTCGTCACGCTGCAGCGGATTTCCGAACTGATCATCGCGCAGATCAATACCAAGGCTCTGAGGGCGCGCGGAGCCGAGGAGTTCGGACGATCACATTATCCGGTCATGATTTTGCTGCACGCCTCATGGCTCGCCGTATTATGGGCAATGGCTGGCGGTGCGTCGGTCAATATACCACTGCTCGCGATATTCGCGGTCTTGCAGGTCTTCCGCATCTGGGTGCTGGCAACACTGGGACGGCGCTGGACGACGCGCATTATCGTTCCGCCAAACGAACCGATGATCCTGGGCGGGCCATTCCGATTCATGCGGCATCCCAACTATTTCGTGGTGATAGCCGAGATCGCCATCTTGCCGCTGGTCTTTGGCCTCGTCTGGGTGGCGGTGCTTTATTCCGCGCTTAACGCCGCAATGTTGTGGGTTCGAATAAGCGCGGAAAATGCCGCCTACTCTGATATCCGGACTTAAATCAGCGTTTCACCTTCGCCTCGCGCTCGGCCTTGATCTTGAGCATTGCCGCCTTGCACACTGGCGAGGTCTTTTCGATATTCTTGATCATGCATGCTTCGACCTTTTTGCGGCTCAGCGATTTCATCTCAGCCGGGCAAAGGTTGCGCGCCTCTTTCACACAAGCTTTCTTGCCGGGGTCGGACGCTGCAAGGGCTGAGCCGGTGACACCAACCGACATACACAGCGCGCCGATGCCCAAAGCTATACCACCAATTCCATGCCGTTTCATGCTGCGAGATTCCCTTAAAGCGTTGATATTTAAATCACTGGATGAGGTGAACAGGTTGAACCATCAGTGAATATGCAGGTCAGTTGGTGCAATCATCGCGTCAGAATTAGCGGAGCGGCACTGTCAGCGCAAATCCTCCGGCTAGCGGAACCCGGGCGATCGGCTAGGGAAGGGCGATGCCCAACCGCCGTATGCCAGCCAGTCCGTTCCGGTATTTCAACTCGTCGCCGGACACAATCCGTGTTGTCGCGATAATGTCCGTCAGGCTCCCCTTGTCTCTGCGGACTGTTGAGGATCTGCTGGCCGAACGCGGGATCGATATATGTCACGAGACTATGCGCCGCGGGGCAATCGGGATCCTGCCGAACCAATATGCGCAGATGATGTGATGAAACTGGCAGCGGTAATTCTGGCAGGCGGACAGGGAAAGCGCCTGGGCGGTCAGAAAGCAATCGCCATATTTCATGGTGCAAGTCTGGTGGCCCACGCAATTGCCCAGGCCCGGCGATCCTGCTCCGATATCGCGATTTGCGTGCAACGCGGCACGGTGTTGCCGCCAGACATCGGATACCCCTCACTGCCCGATGAAAACACAAAGATTGGGCCGCTGGCCGGGCTACAATCCGGTTTCGCCTTTGCCGCTATGCAAGGTTGCGATGCTCTGCTCGTCCTGCCTTGCGACATGCCACTTCTCCCTGCTGACCTGGTCAAAAGGCTCAGCGAATATCGCGGCGATGCACCGGCAGTTTTCGCACATTGCGACGGCCGCGATCATCCTCTGTGTTCGATCTGGTCGTTGGCATGCGGTCCGGTGTTGGAAACCTATCTTGCCGGCTCCCGCCGCTCGGTGCGCGGCTTTGCTGAAGCAGTTGGAGCAGCTACCGCTCACTGGCCTGCCTCCGAACGGCTGGCATTTCTCAACATCAACAATCCTCAGGATATGGTCGAAGCGCGCCGGGCTATCGCCGATAACATTGGATCATAAGCCAATTTGAGCGTAGAATTTCTGTGTGGGGGAATGAAGAGGACCGAACAATGGCTGACGAAAACGATCTTCCGCATTCTCCCGGCCCTGCTGGTGGTTGGGGTTCAATGAAGGGCATTGCCCGCATTTTTGGCGAAACCTGGGCGAGCCCCGGCGCGCTCGACAGCTTGCGCCGCCTCAATAAGCCCAAGGGTGTCATGTGCAGCAGCTGCGCCTGGCCTAAACCGGCCAATTATTCGGCTTTCGAATTCTGCGAGAATGGTGCCAAGGCTACCTTGTGGGAACTGACAAGCGCGCGTTGCCACCCCGAATTCTGGGACGATCATACAGTGACCGAGTTGCGAGACTGGAAGGATCACGATCTTGAAAAAACCGGCCGGCTGACTCATCCGCTTCGCTTCGATCATGCAACGGATCGCTATGTGGCGGTAAGCTGGGAGGATGCATTTGCCGACATTGGTGGCACGCTCAAGGGTCTCGATCCGGAATCGGTGATCTTTTACGCTTCGGGCCATGCCGGTCTGGAAGCATCCTATCTCTATGCCCTGTTTGCGCGGCTTTATGGCAATAACAACCTGCCCCAGAGCTCGAACATGTGCCACGAGACCACCTCGGTCGGGCTAACCAAAGTCATCGGCTCACCAGTAGGCACCATTGTCTGGGACGACTTGGAGGAAACCGACTGCTTTTTCTTCTTCGGCCAGAATCCGGGCACGAACAGTCCCCGTTTTCTTCATCCGCTGCAGGAGGCGAAGAAGCGCGGTGCAAAAATCGTCACTTTCAATCCGATCATCGAACAGGGTCTGGTGTCGTTCGTCAATCCGCAGAGCCCGTTCGACATGCTGACCGGTAACGAGACCAAGATTTCCGACCAGTATCTCCAGCTCAAGTCCGGCGGCGATGTGGCGGCCATCATGGGGTTGTGCAAGGTGGTGGTGGCTGCCGATGACAAGGCGAAGGCCGCGGGCGCGCAACGCGTTCTCGACACCCAGTTCATTGAACAGCACACGACGGGTTTCGATGACTTTATCGCCACCGTGCGCGACACCGAATGGGCCGATATCGAACGTGAAAGTGGGCTGACCCGCGAAGCGCTGGAACATGCAGGTGCGGTCTACGTGGCCGCAGAAAAAGTCATTGGCGTCTACGGCATGGGCCTCACGCAGCATACGCATGGCGCGCTCAATATCGCCATGCTGGTCAACCTGCTGTTGATGCGCGGCAACATCGGCCGGCCCGGAGCGGGCTGTTGCCCGGTGCGTGGTCATAGCAACGTGCAGGGCCAAAGAACCGTCGGCATTGCTGAAAAGGCGCATCTTGTCCCGCTCGACAAGTTGAAAGATTTATTCGATTTCAACCCGCCAACCAAGGATGGAATGATTCTGGTTGAGGCCGTGGAAGGTCTGATTTCCGGCAAGGTCAAGGCATTCATCAGCCTTGGTGGCAATTTGATGCGTGCGGTGCCCGATCAGCGGCGGATGGAGGAAGCCTGGCCCAAGCAGGAACTTTCGGTGATGATTTCGACCAAGCTCAACCGCAACCACCTTTTCCCCGCGAAGAATGCTTATATTCTGCCTTGCCTGACGCGCACCGAAATCGATTTGCAGGAAAGCGGCAATCAGGCGATCACCACCGAAGACAGCTTTTCGATGATAAGCGGGTCAATCGGCCATCGGCCACCGGCCTCGCCCGACCTGAAAAGCGAGCTGGGAATCGTGGCCGGAATGGCCAAGGCTGCTCTGCCGCCAAACGCCAACGTCAAGTGGGATGACTGGACCGGCGATTACAGCCTTGTGCGGGATCTGATCGAAGCGACTTATCCTGATGATTTTGCCGACTTCAACCAGCGCATGTTCGAAGCTGGGGGTTTCTATCGTGGGAACGGAGCCCACGAACGGATCTGGAAAACCGAGAGCGCAAAAGCGGTTTTTACCGATCCGGGACGATTGAATTCGATCGGGTTTGAAGATGCACCGGGGCGATACCGCTTGCTTACGATGCGATCAAACGACCAGTTCAACACAACGATTTATGGCTATTCAGATCGGTTCCGCGGGATCGAGGGAACGCGCGACGTGCTGTTGATGAACCCGGAGGATATCGCCGACGCCGGTCTTGCCGATGGCCAGATCGTGCGATTGGTCACC
>JBBRVR010000024.1:0-35812 GCA_038246695.1 Sphingomonadales bacterium | reverse complement strand
GCTCCACCAGTTTCGTCACCGCCGCCAGTGCGCTGGGCGGATAGCCGCGCGCCGCGCCCGGTTCGCCCAGCACCAGCGCCAGTTCGCGCGCGGCGTGGGCCACGCGGGTCAGGCTGTCGAGGATCAACAGCACGCGCTTCCCTTGCGCGCGAAAATATTCGGCCATCGCGGTCGCATATTGCGCCGCGCGCAGGCGCAGGTTGGGCGCATGATCGGCGGGCACGGCGACGATCACCATGCGCCCGCGCCGTGGCCCCTGCATGTGCCGCGCGACGAAATCGGAAACCTCGCGCGCGCGCTCTCCGATCAATGCGACAATGGTGACATCGGCGCTAGAATGTTCGGTCATCGTGTCGATCAGCACGGATTTGCCGACCCCCGATCCCGCGATCACGCCCAGTCGCTGCCCCACGCCCATCGTCGCCAGCGCGTTGATCGCACGCACCCCGCAATCGAATGCCTCGCGCACCGGCGCGCGTTCCAGCGCCCCTTCGCGCAGCCCGGCCAGCGGCCAGCTTTGCGCAAGGCCCAGAGCCGGGCCGCCATCGATCGGCGCGCCGAGGCCATCGACCGCGCGTCCCAGAACCGCTTCGCCCACGCGCACCTCGCCCGGCTGCCCGCAGGCACGCACGCAGGCATCAGGGCGCAGCAATACGGTATCGCCCAGCAGCATCATCAGCGAATGCCCGGCGCGAAATCCGATCACTTCGGCAAGGCTGTCGGCCCCATCCTCGCGCTCTATTGCGCCCAGCGATCCGATGGGCAGCGGTAATCCCGCGACCTCGACCAGACCGCCATCGCAGGCGACCACGCGCCCGGTAAGCACCGGCCCCGCCTCGACCCGCGCAGCGCGCATCCGTGCCAGGTCCAGCTGCATTTCGGCAATCACGGCTTAATTCCCCAACGCTTCGGCAATGGCTCGCGACCAGTCTTCGGGCCCTTCGCGCGCCGATCCGTCAGGCCCGGTCAGCCGCAGCGACCCCGGTGCGAGCGTCGCATCCTCGCCAAGAGTCCAGCCAGCCAGCGTGCCCTCATCCAGCAGGGCGCGGGTTTCGGGATGCAGAGTTAGGGTGAGGCCACCCGGACCGCCCCCCAGCCGCGCCGCCGCCGCATGGCAGCGGGCCAGCAAATTATCACGGTCCAGCGCATAATCGCCCAGAACCTGCGCGCACAAGGCAAGTACAGTCGCGTTCAGATCGCCCGCCAGCGCATCGCGCGCGCCTGCGTCCAACGTCTGGAATGCGAGCCGCAGCCGGCGATATTGCTCGCGGCTTTCGATGAGCGCGGCATCAGCGGATTGCGCCGCCTGCGCCTCGCCATCGGCAAGTCCGCGCCGATAGGCCTGCGCCTCTGCATCTTCGTGCAAGCCCCCCGGTGGAGCTGTGGGCAGGGGGGTACCGGGCAGCGCAAACGGAGAGATATCGCGAAACCCGCGCACCTGAGTATCGGACAGGGCGAGCTCGGCAATCCAGCCCGGCTGCGTTGCGTTTGTGCCAATACCCGATCCGCCGCCGACCTGTGCAATCCAGTCAGACGAATTCGCCATCGTCGGCTCCCATCACGATCTCGCCCTGTTCGGCGAGCGTTTTTGCAACCTCGACGATCTTGCGCTGCGCCACCGCCACATCGCTCTTGGCGAGGCGGCCGCGCATTTCGATCTCGTCGCGTATGCCATCGGCAGCGCGGCTCGACATGGCGGCAAAGAACGGCGCGCGCTGCGCATCGGGCAACCCTTTGAGCGCATCGATAAGCGCCTCGTTATCGACATCGCGCAGCAGGCGGCCCATCGTCTGCGGATCCAGATCAAGCAGCATTTCAAAGGTGAACAATTCATCAGCAATGGCTTCGGCCAGCGGGCCATCGACCTGCGCAATGGCGGGCAACACGGTGTTGCGAAGATCGCCCTGCGCAAGATTGATGAGGTTCGCCGCCTCGCGCGGGCCGCCCAACATCAACACACTTGCGCCAAAGGTCGCGCCGATGCGCTGCGACAGCAGGTTGTCGATCATGTCCATCGCCTGCGCGGAAACCGCGCCCATCTTGGCCACCCGCGCAACGACCTTTGATTGCGCGTGTTCGGTTAACGCGGACAGCACTTCGGCAGCGGGTTCGGGCTCCAGCAACAACAGCAGCGCGGCAATCACCTGGGGGTGTTCATCCTCGATCAGCTTGACCACTACCGACGGAGCCAGCCAGCGCGCCATCTCGATACTGCGAGGCCGGGCCTCCGGCTCGATCCGCAGCATCATGCTGGCAGCCTTCGTCTCGCCGAGCGAGCGTTCCATCAGCGCGCGCACACGCAAAGGCCGGTCGCGCGCAGGCAGTATCTCGCGACTTGCCTCGTTGGCGAAATCGCTCAGTGCCTCGGCAATGTGCGGCGGCTCGATATCGCCGAGCTGGCACATCGCTGCGCCCAGTCTTTCAAGCTCGCCCGGTTCCATCCGGCCAAGCAGCAGCGTAGCCTCATCATCGCTGAGCAGCGACAGGAACACAGCGGCGCGTTCGACCCGGCTCATCAGCGGCTGGGGTGCGGACGGTCCCGCATCAGCGGGATCGGACAGTGCAGTCTCGGCCATCAGATCGCAGCCTTCTGGGCATCGGGCGCAGGCGGCTCAAGCATCCGCTGAAGCGCTTCGAGCGCGCGATCGGGTTGCTGCATCGCCAGCGTACGGGCAAGCGTGACCTGACCGGAAAGGTCAACCGCCGAGCTTGCCACCGTGTTTGCGCCCATCGCCGCAACACGCAGGCCCGAACCGGACGCTACATCGACAGCGCCCTTGCTTTCGTCAGCATTGGCATCCTTTCGCGAGCGCGCAATCAGCGGGCGCACCGCCAGCATCAGCACCAGTAGGACCGCGATCAGCGCAGCGCCATAACGCAGCACCTGTGCAAACCACGGCTGTTCGTAAAAGGCAGGCTCCGCGATCTCGGCAGTGCCGAATGCGCTGACAACCACTTCGACTGTGTCGCCGCGCGCATTGTCCGCGCCGACCGCGGCGCTCACCAGCGCCTGCAGTTGCTTGGCGGTAAGTGGCGCGGCAGCAGCCATCGCTTCCTTATTGACCGCGACAGCAACCGAAAGTTTGGTCAGCCCACCTGCGCGCGTCGCGGTCACGGCGACTTCGCGATCAAGCTCGAAATTGCGCTGGACCGCTGTTTCTGTGTCTCCGGGGATCGCCGGATCGGCGCCTTGCGCGCCCTCCTCGCCGGGCGTGGGCGGGCCATCGACCAGCGTTGCATCTGGTGGAGGGGTGTTGGCGGTGACACCGGGCACACCGCCCACAGTGCTGCCTGCCACGCGCGTTGCACTGCGGTCGCTTTCGGATCGCACCGCGCCATCCTTGTCATAGGTTTCGCGCGCGCTCGTGACTTCGCTGTGATCGAGTTCGGCCTGCACCTGACTCGAAAAATTGCCTTCTCCCAGCAACGGCGTCAGCAGCGCTGCAAGCTGGCTTTGCAGTTTGGATTCAAATTCGCGCTGCATCATTAGACCGTCCATATCGGCATCGCGGGCAGAGCTGAGCAGCTGGCCGTTCTGATCGACCACCCGCACCGTATCTGCCGTCATGCCGGGGACAGATCCGGAGACGAGATTAACGATCGCCTCGACCTGCGCCTGGCTGAGCGAGCGCCCGCCGACCAGCCGCACCATCACCGATGCACTGGGCGGATTGCTGTCGCGCACGAAGACGGATCGTTCAGGCGTGGCCAGATGGACGCGCACCGCTTCGATGCCGTCGATTTCGCGGATCGTCAGCATCAGTTCGCGCTCACGCGCCAGCCGGAGCCGTTCGCCTTCAAGCGTACGACTGGACCCGAGCGGAATTGCATCGAGCATTTCGCTCGCCCCCTGCGGAGCTGCCAACCCTGCATCACTGGCGACCAGCATCCGCGCACGATAGACATCGCCTTCTGCCACGGTAATCGCGCCGGTCGCGTTGTCGATGGAATAGCCGATGCCGCCGGTCTCCAGCGCCTCGACCACTTCGGCGCGCTCGCCATCGGAAAGGCTCGAATACAGCAGGCGCTGCGGATCTCCGGCGATAGCCAGATACAGCATGGCGACAATCGCCACCGCGCCCACGCCGGTAATGGCCGGCAGCGCGCGGCGCAGCGCCGGATCGGCGGCAAAGCCGCTGATCCGGGCGCGCCAGTCGGCGGGGCCGATCGGACCGGTTTGCATCAGCATCGGCTCGGCGGACACGGGAAGAGTTGTTTCGACCACCGGTTATGCCCCCATCCGCATAATTTCCTGATAGGCACTCAACAGCTTGTTGCGCACCTGCAAGGTTGCCTCGAACGCGACGCCCGCTTCCTGCCGGGCCAGCATAACCTGCGCGATATCGGTCACTTCGCCGCGTTCGTAACCGGCCTGCATGTCCGATGATCGGTGCTGCACCGCGCTGACTTTTTGCAGGGCACCGTTCAATGTTTGCGCAAAATCGACCGAGGGTGTGCCGGGGCCATTGCTGACGCCGGACACGCCCATCGTATTGCTCTCGCTCGCGGCGCGCACATCGCGCAACGCCTGACTGCGCGCGAGCAGATCGCGGCGCAGCGCGAGGACTTCGGTAATGCCGCTCACCCGATCGCTCCTGCGGCGATGCGGCTTTCACAGATGAGGCCGGATTCGCGCATCGAGGCGAGGCGGTATCGCAGCGTGCGCTCGGATATGCCCAGCGCGCTCGCCGTGCGCGATCGGTGCCCACCGTGGGTATCGAGCGCGCAGAGAATGGCTTGCGCCTCCGATTGAAAGGCGATGTCAGACAAAGAAGAATGCGCGCTGGTGGGCAGGCTGGCAAAGGTCGCAGGCGCCTCGCTCAGGATCGCGCGCACCGGCTGATTGAAGACGATGTGTTCGGAACCGATCTGCGGCTCTTCGCCTGCCAGCAGGATTGCGCGGCGGATGACGTTTTCGAGCTCGCGCACATTGCCGGGCCACGCATGCGTTTCCAGCAGCGCCAGCGCCTGACCCGAAAGCCAGCCCGGACCGGCACGCGCGCGCCCCTCTCCAAGGCTCGGGCGGCAAGAATGGCGCAGCAACATCCCAAAGGCGAGCGGGGCGATATCGCCGGGCCGGTCGCGCAGGGCAGCAATGTTGAGGGGGAAGACGTTGAGGCGATACAGCAAATCCTCACGGAACCGCCCGGCCTCAACCTCTGCGGCGAGCGTGCGGTTGGTGCAGGCGATCACGCGCACATCGACTTCGACCGGGGTGGTCGCACCCAATGGCAAGACCTCGCCTTCCTGCAGCGCGCGCAGCAGCTTTGCCTGAAGCGGGAGTGGCAATTCGCCGATCTCATCGAGCAACAGCGTTCCGCCATGCGCAGCGCGAAACAGCCCTTCGCGGGTTTCGCCAGCGCCGGTAAACGCACCCTTGCGGTGGCCGAACAGCAGCCCTTCCAGCATGGTTTCGGGCATGGCGGCGCAATTGACGGCGACAAACGGCCCGTCTGCCCGCGTCGATCGGCGGTGGATAAAGCGCGCCAGCACTTCCTTGCCAGTGCCGGTCGGCCCTTCGAGCAGGACCGGGATGTGTGCGGCCGCGATCCGCTCAGCCAGCGTCAGCAGCGCAAGGCTGCGTTCGTCACGGGCAATCGGCCAACCGGTTTTAGATGCGCCGCCATGCGCAGCCAGCGCCGACAGCGCAGCGCGCGCAGGCTCAAGGGTGGCGGCGTTGTAAGTCAACGCGATGCGCGCCTTGCCCAGCATCTGGAGCGAAGAGACATCGCCATGACGCAGGTCCAGTTCCAGCCGGTCTTCGGGACGACAGCCGGGCGGGTTGGCGAATGCGCCGTGCTCACCGATAGAAAGCCGCGCGCGTTGCCAGTGCGTGCTCAGCAATGGCAGCACCGGATCGAGCAGGGCCGAATGGCGGGCAGAGACGTCTGCATCCGCCCCGCCTTGCGTACTCTTGGCAATCGCAGGATTGCACGGCGAGCATGTTGGACGGGGGGAGATCGTGTCTGTCATGGCGTGTTCTCAAACTTTCTCATCGCTTTGGGGGCGAGGGGGGACTTTTCCGGGTCAAGAACACGAACGTCGCGCCTTGCCGGGTGCGGCCAGTAATTGCCGCCCGGACGTGCAACATGTCGCAAATTTAAGCCCTCGTAGGACCACTTAGGCGGGGTAATGCGTAGCGTTCGGCATGTTTGGGAAAATCGCCGGGCGGGGTCGTGCGCGCTCATTAAGGAGCCGGGCAGGGCAATCGTGATGATGGATTGCGGGGCAGCAAATTTTTTTACTTAAACATCCGGATTTCCGGTCGCTCTTAGCCTCAGCAGCGGTGGACCTCCTCGCAGCTGAATTGACCATCACGGGGATTAGACCCCCCACCCCACGGGAGTAAGACCAAATGTCCGTAATCAACACCAACATTTCCGCACTGCGCGCCCAGAATTCCGGCATGCAGGCCAACAAGATGCTCGGCGATGCCATGGAGCGCCTGTCGACCGGCCGCCGCCTTAACAGCGCTGCCGATGACGCCGCTGGCCTGTCCATCGCCACCGGCTTCACCAGTGACATTCGCGCCCTCAACCAGGGTATCCGCAACGCCAATGACGGCATCGCCCTTGCCCAGACCGCCGAAGGTGCGCTGGACGAAGTGACCAACATGCTGCAGCGTGTTCGCGAATTGGCGATCCAGTCGCAGAACGGCACGCTCGACGATACCGACCGCGGCTTCCTCAACACCGAAGTGACCGAACTCGCCGCGCAGATCGATGACATCCTGTCGAACACGCAGTTCAACGGCGTGGCATTGTTCAGCACCACCAGCGGCACCGATGTGACCGTCTCCATCCAGATCGATGCAGGTCGCTCGGTTGACCTGACCAGCACCGGGATCGATGGGACGGCAATCACCGCCACCGCGCTGAGCGTAGCCAGTGTAACCGATGCGGCAGCGGCTGTGGGCAATGTCGACAATGCACTGCAATCGGTTAACACCGCGCGATCATCGCTGGGTGCCGGGCAGAACCGCCTCGAATCCGCGATCAACAATCTGACCACGACATCGGCCAACCTGACCGACGCGCGTTCACGGATCGAAGATACCGATTTCTCCTCGGAATCTACCGCTCTCGCCAAGGCGCAGATCCTCGGCCAGGCGTCCACTGCGATGCTGGCTCAGGCCAACCAGTCGCAACAGAACGTGCTGTCGCTGCTGCGTTAATTCAGCGACGACACTTACACGCTCCCGCTGGGGGCTGAACGGAAACCCGGAGCCGAAAGGCTTCCGGGTTTTTGTGTTTTAGTGCGGCACTCCATGCGGCGCACAGTTGTTCATGACCCTTCGCCAAAACGAGGGTGCGGGCTACCCCAGACGATCCTGCAGATCGATCACTTCGAGGTAATTGCGCAAGCGGTTTTCTTCGAGCTTCGCGATCAGCGGGTTGAGATGGAACGGCAGCAGGAACTGCGCCAGCGTCTCCGACCATTCGGCCTGCGCATCGAACAGCACTCCAAGTCCGAACACCGCGGGAACATGCACGTAATAAAGCGGGCGATCTTGTGTGTCGGCCTGCGCGATGAAGTCCTCCACCGCGGTCAGCACTCCGTTGCGCTCTCCCCCGAACCGCAGCGCAATGGCAAATTGCCCCATCCCGCGAAAGCCCCGGTCCATCACTACATCGGTCGTATCCAGCGTGACCCCTGCGTCATAGGAATGATCGAGCCGCCAATCCTCCGGAATCCGATCCGGCGCATAATAGAAATCGCGCCGCGCGCATGGCCATGACACATCGTGCAGAAAGGCGAACAACGGTTTTTGCGCCGCGCGCTGGATCGCGTCGATCGCGGTCAGTTCATTCAGCACCGTATAGTAATTGTGATCGCCATCGACGAACCACGCATCGGCGGCCGTGCAATCGCGCAAGGCATCAAGGCTGGGCTGTGGCCGATGCTTTACATGCGCCAGACCTGCGGCCCATTCGGCAAAACCTGATGCGGGTTCGGGATCGATGCAGGTGAGGATACCCCCTGCTTCCTCGCAATGATGGGCGAGCGCCCGCGACATGCCGCCAAACTCGCTGCCGATTTCCGTCACATTGCGCACCCCAGCGGTTTCCAGCGCGGGGAGGATCAGGCTGGAAAACTCAGCCATCGAATGGATTAGAAGGTTGCTCATGCTGCTGCCTCTTTGCGGGGGTTGGCCAGTTGCGGTGTGGAAAGTGCGCGGGCACCCTTGCCCGGCCTGTGTCTGATTGGTCGGAAAGCGATTTCGATCATCTGCGGACCGGCCAATCGATCCACCGCCCCGTCGGGCACAATCAGCATCAGCGCGGTTTCATTCAGACATTCGAAGATGCCCGGCGCGCGTTCATCCATCGCGTCATACTGCACCCTCGTGCATGACTGCGCGGGCTGATCCTGATGCGTGCCCTTCAGCGATGCGATGGGCGAGCGGGTGATGCTGTCGATCTCCACCCACTCGCACGCGGCACCGATCTGGAGCGCGACACCGCCGCCTTTCGGCCCAAGCGGGATGCGCGCCACGTAATACCCGTCATGCGTGGGCCGCGCGGCAATAGTGGTGGCGGCGTTGCCCGCAGCGTCCACATGGAATGCCGAGATTTCCAGCGTTCGCGGCGAACAATCATCATAGGTCATGGCAATGCCGAACCGTTGCTGCACCAGCAGCGACAGGCGCGTGTTCATATCTTCAGCCGCCAGATCGGCGGGCAGGAACATGCGCGACGATCCCTTCATGTAAAACAGTCCGCGCCGCTTCATCTGTGTGGTGGCATCGTCAGGATCGAACAGCGCGACCATGCGCGTGCTGCCCAGATTGACGTCGTGCTCAAAACTCTTGAGCACCGTAAGTTCGTGGGGCGCGGGCAGAAACATAAACCGGGTCAGCACCTGGGCTGCGCTTTCCCTCCATCCGCGCGCCATGTGTGCATCGACAGTGCGGATCACCGGCCCCCGTCTGGCGGCGCGGGCAAAGCGAACGGTGCCTGCCTGCACGGCATCGCGTATTGCGCTCTGGCCGCCCTTCACGCTGTTGGCAGTTCGGATGGGCGTTCCGTCGGCCTCGTATCCGATCACCGACCCAAGATCGCAGGTCGCAAGCTGTTCGATAACGGCGACATTGCCGCACATCGCCTCGATCAGGCCGGGGTCGAAATGGCGCGCATCGATCAGGCCGCGCTTGTCCAGCCCGGTCGCGGCGCGTTCCCGGCACAGCAGATACCGGCCAGCCACGTGCACGCCGAACGCCTCGCGCAGCAGCGCATCAACCCCGTTCTGCGCCGATCCGTTATAGCCCAGATCGATCAGCATCAGCGTATCGCCCGGCTGCGGATCGACGGCCGCGCGCACATGCGCGATCAGCCCCTTCGCCATATCCCGCGCGCGCCGGGCGGTCAGTTTTTCGCGTTTGCCGGTGCGCAGTTCCTTCAGCAGGCGGCGGCTTGCCTCGGCAAGTTCGTGGTCGGTTTGGGGATCGCCGACGATGTGTGCGATCTCATCTTCATCCAGCAGCATCTGGCGTGCCAGCGTCGCCGGGTTCAGCCCGTATTCGAGCGCGAGGTGGCGCTGATACGCATCGCTGGATGCCAGCGATGCAGCGGTCGCAACATAGCGGCTGATCTCCACCCGGCCCGTGCTGTCCGCGCGCTCACCCGCATCATGGACGCAGTCGGGCAGATGCCCGTCGCGCAGCATGAACAGCCAGTGGACTCGGCCCCCTCGCGCTTTTTCAAGTGCCTCCGCCTCAGATCGCAACCACTGGTCATAGGCATGGAATACCGGGCCAAGTACGCTGTAACCCAGCGCCTCACCCGCGTTGGCGATCTGCGGTTCGCCGTGGGCCAGCAGCGCGCGGTGGGGTTGCAGGCCGATGATCCGCGCTACGGGACTGCCCAGCTCGTGCGGGTCCATCTGATGGCAGCTGCGCTCGAACCGCAGGCGTTGGCGGGTGGCCTGTTCGAACTGTTCAAGATGCAGCGCAGGAATGCCCAGCGCGCGGGCGCTGTCATAATCGGCGCGGCGGTTATCGCCGATATGCAGCACTTCGTGCGCGCGGCATTTCATCGTGGCAATCGCCTTGCCCAGCAGCCCCTCGCCCTTGGAAATTCCCGCATCGCTGGAGGCAAACACCTTGTCGATCAACCCGGCGACCTGCTGTCCGGCGGCGTTTTCGATCAGGGCGCGCAATTGAGCCGCGTTCAGATATGTGTCGGACACGATGATGACCGTGATGCCGCGCGCCTTTGCCGCCTGCATCAGCTCCACCGTCGGGTCAAAGGCGAAACAGGCACGCGCCTCGGCTTCCAGTTCTGCCGCAATCGCTGCCTCGCGTGCGGCGGCATCGGCAAACGGCATGACCTGCGCATAGATATCGTCCAGCGTGACCTCACCCCGGTTCTTCAAGGTGCGCATCGCCTTGCGCGCGTTCGCCTCTCCCCCGGCCCGCTGGCCCACCGTCAATCCCGGCAGGTCGGCGAAAACATCGCTCGGCGCATGGCAATCGCGCCAGAGCAGCGTGTCAAAGCAATCGAGCGAAAGGACACGCATCCCGGCAGGCGCATGGTCGAGCGCGGTGGGGAGTTCATGCGGAAGGATCGTAGCGGGCATCGGCTGGTCCAATCGGTTTCAGGTGTTCGTGAACACCGCCGATGGCTAAGCTGTCATGGTTACCCGCCCCAAACCGGCTGGATCAGGAATAACCCTGAGTAATTGTCCGCAGATCAGGGCTTTGGCGAGTTTTTCTGAGCGATTCGGCCAGATTTCTCTGATCCCTGCGGCGCTTGCGCAGGTGTTACTCTTGCCCGCGTCCGCCCGCTGCCCTCCAGCAACAGAAGCGAAATTCGCCGGTTGCGCGGATCGGCGGGATCATCCGCAATCAGGGGTTCGCGATCGGCCACCCCCTCGATCCGGGAAAAGCGATCTGCGGTGATACCGTTCAGGATCAGCGCCTGACGTGTCGCCTCGGCCCGGCCCGCTGACAGCGACCAGTTGTTCGCCACGATGCCCGATCGCCACGGTAGCGAGTCCGTATGCCCGCGCAGAATCAGGGGATTTGGCCCATCGCTCAGCGTTTCGCCCATCACATCGAGCAATTGGCGCGCTTCGGAGGTTAGAACCGTGGTGCCCAGCGCGAACATCGAGAAATCTGCATCGTCCATCAGATCGATCCGAATACCTTCGGGCGATCGCATGACGCGCACCTGCCGCGCCAGTTTGGCCAGATTGGGGTTCTTGCTCAGTTTCTCATCGATCTTGGCGCGCAGTTCGCGCATCTTTTCTCTGATCTCCTCATCGCCCTTTCCGCCTTCCATCGGACCGCCCTTCGCCCCGCGCGGAACGGTGATGGAAAGCGTGCCGGTCTGCCCTTGCGAGTTGGGATACTTATCGACATCGGTGATCGAATTCCCGCCAAGCAACCCGTCAGACCCGGCGCCCTCCTGGCGCATCTTGACCAGCGTCGGCGCGAAGTAATCCGCGATCCCCTTGCGCTGGTTTTCCTCGGTCGCACCCAGCAACCACAGCAGCAGGAAGAACGCCATCATCGCAGTCACGAAATCGGCGTAGGCCACCTTCCACGCGCCGCCATGATGGCCGCCGGCTTCGATGGTGACCCTCTTGACGATAATCGGCGCGAGGATGGGCGCAGGCACGACTGCGGCGGAACTGTCGGTCATGACCTATCGGCCCCGCATCTGATCAAGCAGATCGGTCAACTTGGGCCGGTGCGCGGGCGGCAGGCCGGATCGCGCCGCCTCCAGCACCATCGGCTGCGGATAGCCGTGCAGGCTGGCGATGATCACCTGCTTGATCGAGTGAAATATCTGGCTGTCATGCGCGTTGATCTGTTTCAGGCGGTTCGCCATCGGCCCGGCAAAGCCATAGGCCAGCAGCACGCCCAGAAATGTGCCGACCAGCGCGCTGCCGATCATCTTGCCCAGCACCTCTGGCGGTTTGTCGATCGAACCCATCGTCTTGATAATGCCCAGCACAGCGGCGACGATGCCCAGCGCGGGCAACGCATCGGCGAGGCCCTGGATGGCGTGCTCGGGCTCCTGCATTTCGTGCAGCTGCGTCTTGATCGCGCTGTCGATCACCTCCTCAACCGCATGGGTATCGAGCGTGCCCGAGGACACCACCATCAGCGTCAACGGATCGCAGATCAGGTTCATCACCACCGGGTCCGCCTGCAACCGCGGATACTCGCTGAAAATCGCAGAGGTTGCCGGTTCGGTAACATGACTTTCCAGCGCCACCGCGCCTTCTGATCGCAGCAATTTCATCAGTTTGCTGGTGAGGGCAATGGCATCGATGTGATCGGCATCGGTAAATTTTGGGCCCTTGAAAACCTTGGCAAAGCCGCCACCCAGTAGCTTTATCTCGTGCATGGAATTGCCGATCAGGGTCGCGCCCAGTGCGGCCCCGCCGATGATCATGAATTCGAGCGGGAGCGCGGCCAGGACCGGCCCCATGGCGCCGCCCGCCAGCATGAAACCGCCAAACACCATGACGATCAGGACAACGATGCCGATGGCGGCAAACATAGCGCGGTAACTCCGGAGTGTCGCTCAGCGTCAGATGACGTTGAACAGGGTAAGGTTGCTGACGCGGGCAAAGCTGGCCTGGCTGGCCTCCAGCGCGGTCAACGTCTGTTGCAGGCGAGCAATGGCCTCGCCCAGATCGGTGTCCCCGATGGCGGATTTGTGCTCCGCCAGAGTCAGCGCGCGCTGGTTCTGGTTGTCCTGAATCACCTCGACCCACGCGAGGCGCGTGCCCAAAACAGTCTGACTGCGGGTTGCGGTGTCGATCGCTGCGTCCAGCCCCTCGATCGCGGCGCGCGCCGCGGCGGCAGGGTCGGCCGCGCCGCCTTGCAGCGCCGCTGTCAGCCCGGCCAGTACGGCAAAGGCACTGGTAGGCGATCCACCCAGATCGAATTCAAATATCTGTGCGCCTGTAAGTCCACGCTCCAACTGGGTGCCGGGGGCCACCGGCACGCTCGCAATGTCGCCATTGCCATTGTAGGTGACGGTGCCATCGGCGGCGCGGGTGAAAGCAGGGCCAGCGGCGGTCCCGGCAAACAGCGGTTCCCCTGTCAGCGTCAGCGCATTGGCACGGTCGAACAGCTCCAGCTCCAGCTGCGCCAGTTCCTCGGCAATCGCGGCGCGGCCATTGGCGCCCGTCGGATCGTTTGCCGCCGCAATCGCCAGTTCGCGCGCGCGGGCCAGCAGGTTTGCCAACCCCAAGACCTCGTCACCCGCTTCGGTCAAGTCGCGCGCCAGCTTGTCTGCGTTGTCGGCCTGCACTTCGGAAAGCCGCTCGGTCCGGGCCAGCGTCCGCAGCCGCGATGCAGCGGCGGGGTCTTCGGAGCCGCGCGTGATGCGAACCCCGGTCGAAATCTGCGTCTGGATCCGCTCCAGCGAACCGCGCAAGCTTCCCATCTGCGCCAGCGAGCGATCGTAGAACGCGCTGGTTGCATTGCTGACAAAGTTCATCGGATCATCCTTTCCTCGGGCGCCCTGATCACCGCAGCGCCAGCAGCGTGTCGAAGATATCGGCAGCCACCTGAAGCACCCGGCCATTCGCCTCGAACGCCTGTTGCAGGCGGATAAGATTGGCCGCTTCGGTATCCAGATCGACCCCGGTTTGCGACAGCAGCGTGGCCTGCGCATTTCCGGCAATCACGGCCAGCCCGGATCGGGTGACCCCTTGGGAGGAAATCCGGCTCGACAGGCCGAGCAGCAATTGATCCGTGCTGGCAATCGGCCCGCCCGCGGCGCCCAGCGAGGCGACGAGGCTGGCAAGATTGGTGGTGTTGGTGCTGCCCGCGGGCGAACCGGCAGGCGCGGTGGCCAGCTGACTCGCATTTGTCAGCGCCAGCGCGATATCGCCCGCATTCCTGCCACTGAACAGCGGCTGCCCCGGCGATCCGTCCGCTGCGGCTCCGCTGGCCTGCGCCGCATTGACGCGCGCGATGGTGGAAGCCGCAATCGCATCGAGCTGCGTCTTGTAATCGGCCTGCGCCTCCAGCGCGCCAGAGTGCCCGGCAAGCGCTCCGCTGGCAGGCGCAACGGCAACCGCGCCGACCGCGAATTCCAGCGTTCCAGCGGCGGTGTTGGTCGCCGTGATCGCAGTTGAATTGATGCCCGACACCAGCAACGGGCCACTGCCCGCGCCGCCCGATCCGGCAAGCCGCACTTCGACCGCGCCATTGGCGGCAAAACTGGCTTCGATCCCGACCTGCTTTGCCAGGTTCCTCAGCGCGGCATCGCGCGCGTCCAGCAGGGCGGCTTGCCCCGGCGTACCATCTTGCGCATTTACCAGATTAAGGTTGATCCGCGCTAGCTCCTGCGCCTGAAGGTTCGCGTCGGCAATGCTGAAACCGGCCGCTTCACGCACCTGCGCGCGCGCCGTGCCCAGAACGGTGTCGGCAAACTGGAATGTCGTTGCAAGCTGGCGCGCTGCCTCCAGCGCATTGGTGCGCAGCGCGGGTTCCAGCGGGCTGCCCTCAAGCTGGGTCAATACCGCCTCGAATTCGACCAGCCCTTCGAACAGGCCCGATTGTTCAAGCGCCAGTTCGGTATCGCGCAGCGCCGACAATTCGGCATCGGCGCGGGCCAGTGCGCCGGCACTGGTGCGGGCCTGTTGCTGGATCAGCGCGCTGTCGTTGCGGGCAATGGAATCGATCCGCACCCCGCTCAGCGTGCCGCGCGTTCCCGGCAACTGGCCCACCACTTCGCTCGTGATAAGCGTGCGGCGCGCGTAATCGGGGTTCGAGACATTGGCGATGTTCTGCGCGGTCAGCTCAATGCTGGCCCGTGCGGCGGCTGCGCCTGTGCGCGCGATCTGGAAGATGGCTCCTGGCATGACCTAGCCCTTATGCTGTGCAAGATGTTGGGAAAGCTGTTCCTCGATACTCCGGGCAAACCCGAAGGCGCCTGTTTCTGCTGCAATGTCTGCGAAGTGTTCATCGCGCATTTGCGTGAACTGTTTCATCCCGCCGCCGGTCAGCGGCGTATCCTCGGCAAAGCTGGAGGCACGCGCGGTTTCCAGCATCTTGCGGATCATGATCGCCTCGAACCCTTGCGCCGCTTCGCGCAGGCGCAGGGTCTCGCGGTCGGGCATGTCCGGCCCGGAAAGCGGTGAAACGGGCGAAAGAGCGTTCATCACAGTACCACCATTTCGGCCTGCAACGCGCCGGCCTGCTTCAGGCTTTCGAGGATGACGACAAGATCCGCCGCTCCCACGCCCAGCAGATTGAGCGCATCGACGATTTCCGAAAGGTTCGCCGCGCCCGGCATCAGGGCAACCCGGTCGGAACGCTCCTCGATCGAGATTTCGCTCGATTGCTCCACCGCCGTTACGCCCCGCCCGAATGGTTCTGGCTGGACGACGCGCGGGGCTTCATCGATGCGGATCACCAGCTTTCCGTGGCTGATCGCAGCCGGGCTAAGGCGCACTGACTGGTTGATGACAACAGTGCCGGTGCGGCTGTTGACGATCACCCGCGCCGCGACCGCCGCCGGGGTTACGGGCAGCATCTCGATCTGCGCAAGCTGGGCCGAACGTTCGTCATTGCCAAATGGCAGGGTCAATTCGATGCTGACCCCGTCGGCAACTTGGGCCATGCCGGGATAGGTTGCATTGATCGCATCGCGAACGCGCGACGCGGTAAGGAAATCGGCCTGATGCAGGTTGAAACGCAACGTCGACTGCCGGTCGAACCCGGTCGCCACTGCGCGTTCAACGCTGGCGCCATCGGCGATCCGGCCCACGGTGGCGATGTTGACCGTCAATTGCGATCCATCGCGCCCGGAAACGCCCAGCCCGCCAACGGCGACATTGCCCTGCGCCATCGCGTAAATCTGCCCGTCCGCTCCGTAGAGAGGCGCAAGGATCAGCGCCCCTCCACGCAAGCTTCGCGCCTGGCCCAGCGTCGACACGGTGATGTCAATGCGCTGGCCGGGCTTGGCAAAGGCGGGCAGTTCGGCGGTGATGATGACGGCGGCGGCGTTGCGCAGATTGGGATTGATGCCAGCGGGCAATTGCAGCCCCAGCCGCCCGGAAATGCCGCGCATCGCCTCGGTCACGTACTGCAAATTGTCATCGCCAGTCCCTTGCAGGCCGACGACGACGCCGTATCCGGTCAGCTGGTTGGCGCGTAGCCCTTCGAACTGGCCAAGGTCACGGATGCGCTCGGCTGCCGCACCTGCGGGGGCAAGCAGGGCGAGCAGCGCGAGCGCAAGCGGAAAAATGCGAGAAAGTTTCATAGGTCCAGACCCCGGATCAGAACGGCGAGACAAGGTTGAAAAAGCGCGAAAGCCAGCCCGGCTTGCTTGCCTGCTGCACCGCGCCCTTGCCCGAATAGATGATCCGCGCATTGGCGACCTGCGATGATCGCAGCCGATTTTCGACATCGATATCGACCAACCGGACGCGGCCCGCGAACTGCACCCATTCATCGCCCTGGCTCAGATTCATCAGTTTCTCTCCCACAACTTCGGCGGTTCCGTTGGGGTAGAGCGCGGCGATGGTCACCGCGATCTGTCCGTTCAGCTGGCTTTGCTGGGCGGCATTGCCCCCTCCATTGAACGACCCTTCGGCCCCGGCATTAAGGGCATTGGGGTTGAGAAAGCCGAATGGGCCGGATGTTGGCGGGGTGATGCCAAAGCTGCCCGAACGATCAGTCTGGCCGGTCGTGCTCTTGGTGGTGGAAGTGTTTTCGGTGAGCACGATGGTCACCATGTCGCCCAGATGGCGCGCGCGCGTTCCGGTGACGAGGCCGGCATATCCCTGGCTGGCCTGAAAGATCGATCCGGCGCTCTCCTGCGGCGCAGAATACGCATTGGCGACCTGTTCGGAAAGCTGCACCGGCGCGGTGTAGGCCGTCTGCACCGGGCCGGGCGGCGGCGGCGCGGCAAAACCGGGCGGACGCTCGCCTCCGCCCATGCAGGCGGTGAGAACGAGCGCGAGCGGCGCGGTGACAAGAATGCGGGTGGTGGTCATCTTCACCCTCACAGCGTCTGGTTGGCGTTGCGCAGCATTTCATCCACTGCGCTCACCATCTTGGAATTGATTTCGTAGGCGCGCTGGGCCTCGATCATTTCGACCAGCTCCTCGACCACGTTGACGTTCGATCCTTCGAGCATCCCCTGTCGGATTTGCCCGCGTCCGAATTGCCCGGCGATGCCCAGTTCGACCGGGCCGCTGGCGGCGGTTTCAACGAGGAAGTTGTCGCCAATCGCACGCAGACCTGCCGGATTGACGAAACTGGCGACCTGCAACTGACCCAGCTGCACAGGCGCTGCCTGCCCAGGCTGTATCGCGCTGACGGTGCCATCGGGCGAGATGGTGATGCTTTGCGAACCTTGCGGGATCTGGATCGGCGGGGTCACGGCAAAGCCCTGGCCGGTGATAAGGTTGCCCTGCGGCGACAATGTGAAATTGCCCGCGCGGGTGAACGCGATCTGTCCGCCGGGCGGCAGCTCGATCTGGAAATATCCCGGACCATCCAGCGCGATGTCGAACGTGTTGCCCGTCTGGGCCAGCGTCCCTTGCGTTTCGATCCGGCTGGTCCCCGTTACCTGCACCCCGGTGCCAAGGTTGAGACCCACCGCATAGGCGGTCTGGTTGGTCGATTGCTGTCCGGCGACGCGCTGTTCCTGATAGGCCAGCGTCGCGAAATCGGCGCGGTCGCGCTTGAAACCGGTGGTGCCGATATTGGCGAGGTTGTTGGCGATGACGCGCATACGCGCATCCTGCGCCTCCAGCCCTGTGCGGGCGACGTGAAGTGCGGAATTCGGCATTTTGTGGTGTCCTTTTAGCTCATGCCCATCAGGCGGCTGGATGCTTCGTCCAGCTCGCCTGCGGTCTTGATGATGCGCGCCCGCTGTTCAAAGGCGCGCTGGGCGTCGATCATATCGACAAGCGTTTTGGCGGTTTCGACATTCGATCCCTCCAGCGCGCCGCTGGTGACGCGCGCGGTCGGGTCGGGCGGCAACACGCCGCTTTCTCCATTGGCGCCGGGCACTTTCAGAAAACTGTCGATCCCTTTGACCAGACGCGATCCTTCAGCAGACACGAACTTGATCTGGTCCACCTGCTGCGCGGGCACTCCGGGTGCGGCAGGGTCGGTTGCCAATACAGAGCCGTCCTCTGCGATCGCGATGGCAAAGCCCTGCGGGACGGTGATCGGCCCACCGCCTGTGCCAAGCACCGGCAGACCCTCGCCATTTTCCAGCACCCCCGAGGCGCCAACGCGCAGATCGCCCCGGCGCGAATACAGCTCTCCGCCGGCCGGGTTCTGATACGCGATCAGCGCCTTGCCCTGCACCGCCAGATCCAGCGGCTGCCCGGTCGTGGTAATGCGCCCGGTTGCCATATCGGCCCCGCGCACATTGCCCCGCGCCATCGCGCGCGCTTCTATACTGCCATCCTTCAGCGTTGCCGAAGTGACGGCAAACACCTCCCCGCGAAAGCCGGGAGTGGACGCGTTGGCGAGATTGTTCGCTACCGCGCGCTGGCGGTTCATCGCAGCGTTCATGCTGGTGAGCGCGGTGTAGATCAGGCGGTCCATATCTCAGCCCGCCTTACGAACGCAGGTTTAGGACGGTCTGGGAAATCTGCGTCGCGGTGTCGATGGCGCGGGCATTGGCCTGGAAATTGCGCTGCGCCGTCAACAGCGAGACCATTTCCTCGGCCAGATCGACGTTGGAACGTTCCAGCGCCCCGCTGAAGATCGAACCGAATGCTCCGACGCCCGGATTGCCATAACGGGGATTGCCGGAATCACCGGTCGCAACCCATTTGGTCTGCCCGATCGAGCGCAGGCCGTCATTGGCGGCAAAGGTCGCGAGCGACAATTGCGCTACCGGTTCGACCGAACCATCGGCATAGGACGCGCTCACGACGCCGCGCCTGTCGATCGAGAGATTGGTGAGCGTAGCGCCGCCCGCATTGGTGGTCGGCACAACGATATTTGACGGCGTCGTCGAAGTTGGCGTGCCCGTGGCATCCACGGTAAAGCCTTGCACGATATCGCCGCGGGAATCCTGCAATTGTCCGGTCGCAACAACCCGCAAATTGCCGTTGCGGGTGAAGCTGATATCGCCAGACACCGGATTGCTGGTGGTCAGAAATCCATCGCCGTTGATCGCAACATCCAGCCCTCGCCCGGTCTGTTCGAACGTGCCCAGCGCGAAATCCTGCGTGATCCCGGCCAGCGCAGAGCCAATGCCGGGAGTCAGGCGAGGATCGGTGCCCGTACCGCTGGCGACCAGATCGAAAAAGTTCGCATTGCTTTTCTTGAAGCCGATGCTTTCCGCATTGGCGATGTTTTGCGAGATCACGCGCAGATCGGTTTCGGCGTTGCGCATACCGGACAGGGAAGTGAAGAAAGACATGGACAATCCTTTGTGTGTTTAACCAGGGATAATTCAGATGAGCGGATCAGGCCGGCAGCAGGGGCGATGCTGAACCAGAAGCGGGAGTGGTGGCACGTTCTGCCGCTTCGGCGGCGCGGGCGGCGGCCTGCGCCGCGGCCTCGGCAGCGGCAACGGCGGCTTCTTGCGTGGCAGTAAGCGCGTCGAGCTTGGCTGAAATTTCCTTCAACGTGGCGCCTGAACTGGAAGTCGCATCAAGCGCGGAAAATTGCGCAAGCTGCGCCAGCATCTGTTCGTTATTGGTCGGCTCCAGCGGGTCCTGATTGGCCAGTTGCGTGGTCAGCAGCCGCAGGAAATCCGCCTGATCGAGCGAGCCAAGCCCACCCTCCCGTGACCGCACCGAAGGGGCGTTGAGCCGGTCCAGCGTCTTTTCGACATTACTTGTAGGGATACCGATAGGGGTAGTCATGGTTACTTGCTCCTCAGCGTTTCGAGCATCAATTGCTTGGCTGTCTGCAGCGCCTGCACCATGTTCTGGTACTGGCGCGCGCTTTCCATGATCTCGACCATTTCGGCGCTTTCATCGACGGGGGCTTCCCAGACGTTGCCGTCCGCATCGGCCAGCGGGTGGCCGGGTTCGTAGCGTTTGGTCGGGGCGATATCGGATCGCACCAGACCATCGCTGCGCACGCCGGAAAGGCCGGTTGCGCGGTCGAGCTCGGCGGTGAAAACCGCACGGATCGGACGGTAGGCTTCGGCCTCACTTGAAGCGAGCGACCCGGCATTGGCGAGGTTGGAGGTGGCCGCGTTCATCCGCACCATCTGCGCAGACATCGCGCGCTCGGTCATGCTGAACAGGGTCATGGGGCGTGCGTCAGGCATCGTTATTCTCCCGTCAGCGCGCGGGTGATGGTGTTGACCTTGCCCTGCACGAAGCTGAGTGTCGCGCTGTAGGCGAGCGCGTTTTCCGCAAAGGCGATCTGTTCGCGGCCCAGTTCGACGGTGTTGCCATCAAGGCTGGGCATGGTCGGCACGCGATAGACTGTGTGCATATCACCCGCACCCGACAGCCCGCCCTCGCGGCCGCGTTCGAGCCGAGCGCCTAGCGCGGCGTTGAAATCGATATCGCGCGCCTTGAAACCTGGGGTGGCGGCATTAGCGATGTTGGATGCCAGCACGCCCATGCGCTTTGATCGCAGTTCCAGCGCAGCGCCGTGAATGCCGAAAAGGGGTTCGCTCATGTGTCGGGCTTCCTTGGTGAAAACAGATTGCCTGTCGTCTTGCAGGTGCCGTGCCAAACCGTGCCCGACGCCGTTGCGCGCCCTATCTTGCCGGAGCCGGGCGACTGAGCGGCAAACCTTTGCCGGGTGGGTGGCAACCTGCTGCCTGCCCCTGTGGCGACCCCAGGACGCCTTAAACAGCGCACGCGCGGTCCGTCCTTTGGCTTATGGTGACCGATGCATCCTCCCTGTTCGATCCCGCTGCGCTGGCTATCGTGCTTGCGGGAACCGTGCTGGCAACGCTGGCACGGACCGGTTTGCGCGATGCGCGCGCTGCAATCCGGGCGGCGCTCAACCTTGCCAGCCGAGACTTCGATGACGCCGATAATCGCGCAAGCCTTGCACGAACGGTCAGCGCGGTGCGCCGCCACGGCCTGCTGGCTGCTGACGTGACCGCCCCGCCCGATCCGGCGCTCGCGAGCGCGCTCGATGCATTGGTCCGTAGTGGATCGACCGGAGCGATGCAGGCGGCCCAAGACGCTGCCCGTGCACAGCGAACCAGCGATCGCACGCGCGCCGCGCTCGTATTCGAGCAGGCAGGAGAGCTGGCTCCGGCTTTCGGCCTGGTCGGCACGCTGTTTTCGATGACCCAACTTGCGCCGGTCGCAGGCGGCGATGCCAGCGCCGCGACATTCGGAGCGATAGCGACCGCGGTGCTGTCCTCACTGTATGGCGTGCTTGGCGCGCATCTTGTTTGCCTGCCCCTTGCACAGGCGATAATGCGGCGCGGCGAACGCGCTGAGGCAGCGCGCGATGTGTTGATCGAATGGCTTTGCCAAGAGATTAGCGGTGCGCTCCCGCAGACCCGTTTGACTCTCAGACCGGCGGCCTGAGCCGTGCTGGTTGCGAATCGTGGCTTGGCCACTTGGCATCTGATCCTCGCTGATCTGGCGCTGATCCTGTTTCTGGTAACTGCCTCCGCTCTGGAGAATGACAGCGGCGTCAAACCGGGGGGTTCGCCAATTGACGCAAGCGCCAGTGCGCCGACGCTCCAGCCCTCGCAGGCCTTGTATCGCGCAGGTCCGGGGCTGGTTACGCTGGAGCAATGGCTGGGCCAGCAGCCGCGCGATCCGCGCGCTTCGCTGACCATCGTCGCGCAGCACGCAGCCGACGAGGAAGATCGCGTGTGGAAAGAGGCACGTGCGATGGCGCAGACAGCCCAAGCGCAAGGGGTAAAGGCGCAGGTGATCATACGTCCAGCCACCCAGAGCGATCTTTATGCCAGCCTTGGCTATGACCAGCCGATCGATTGAAAGGTCGAGGATACGCCCCCGCGTGGGTCAAACCGCAAGGATGCGATTGCGGCCTTCCAGTTTGGCCTGATACAGCGCGGCATCGGCGGGTGAGAGCGCGCTGCGCGGGTCGTCCTGTTCGGTCACTTCTGCCACCCCGCCGGAAAATGTCACCTTGCCAAACGGGCGGCCGGTTTCCCGGTTCATCAACTGCTTTACCGCCATCGCGCGGCGAATGGGCAGGCCGGTCAGGTGATCGATATCCGCTTCAATCCGCGCCTTGGCGGGGTTTTCGCGCAGGGCGAGAGTTTCGCTCTGGCTGCGCTCCATCGCGCTTTCGATCTGAGTGATGCGCTCCAGCATCGCGCGCGACAAGCCGATGACGCGATCAACATCTCCACCACCCGCTGCATTGATGGGAGTGATCTGCGCGTCGATCGGGCCACGGTGGTCGCTCGTTTCATCGGCGGCAGACCGCGCCGTCTGGGCAAACCGGATGAGCGAATATTTGAGCGCGAAGGCAGAAATCCGTTCGAGGAGATCGCGCCGCGCCTCGAATACGCGCGGCTATACGCGCCCGCGCACAGGGCTGGCCGAATTAGGGGCCTGCGGCGGGGCCGGCGCATCGCACGCCTGTTGCGAGCGGGGCTTGTGCAGTGCGGTACGGGTCAGGAACGACTTGCCATTATCCTGTCTCAATCATGCTGCGAGCTAACCCGGCGCGCATTAGGCAAGGCCTGTCGCGCACCACCGGACAAACCCTTATTTCTCGCCTTTTGCGCCTCGATCATGGCGGGCCACGCGCCGCGTTCAAACAGTTTGGCACGCGCCTTGCTGTGACCAAGACACACCTTTCCCCACTCACTTGCGCCGCGAGGAAACTTCCAATCATGCTCCACCCATTCAAACAGACGCTTACCAGGGCGCGAACGCCATTATGCTTTGCCCCGATTGCCGCGATCATGCTGACCCCGCTTTATGGACCTTTGCTTGCCTCGGGCCCAGCCACATCGCGTGGCGTGATCGACCCTGCGGAGATCGACCGCGCGGTGAGGAGCTTTACCGGCGCAGCGGCAGGGGAGATTGGCGGCGCGCGAAATCCTGCCGACCGCCGCCTGCAGCTTGCATCCTGTGCTCAGCCCTTGCTCGCGACGTGGCACGGCACCACCCGCGCGGCCGTCCGCGTGGAATGCCCCGTAACGCTCTCGGGCAGCGCCCCGTGGACGATTTTCGTCGCGACCCGGCCCGCCGCTGGTCCCTTTGGCTCCGGCGCGGCTCAGGCTGCGGCGGGTCCGCTGGTCAAGCGCGGCGATCCCATCACCGTGGTTGTGCGAGGGCGCGGCTTCACCGTGCAGCAATCGGGTGAGGCGATGGAAAACGGGCACGAGGGTGAGTGGATTGCGATCCGCACCAATCGCAAGGCAGAGCCTGTGCGTGCCCGGATCGAGCGGCCCGGCCTGGCCGTGATCCCGGCGGACTAGGGCGCTTGCGCCACGTCGATCGCAAAATCTGCCTGCCGCCCCTTAAACCTGCGCCCTGCCCGCCGTTCTGCTGAACAGATGTCAACCGGAGTAGCTTCAATGCCGTCTTTCGAACTGAGCAAATTGCAGGGAATATCTGCACCGCGCGCGCTTTCCGAAAGCGACCGCATGCAGACAGATGCGCGCCCCGGCCGTGCCGACAGCAACATGGCAACTGGCGCGGACCGGCCCGGTGTCGCTCTGGAAATCGGCGCGACTTTCGACGCTGCGAGCGCACCAGTCAATCAAGACCGGGTGCAGCAGATCCGCAAGGCCTTGCAGGACGGCACCTATCCGCTGCACCCGACGCGGATTGCCGATGCCATCATCGCGGCGCGGGTCAGCTTTGAGGTGGAACCGAAATGATCGGCGAACCGGTTCCTCACCCCGCTAATCTTACACCCCACGCCATCGCGCTGACCGGCAAATTGCGGCAGATGATTGCCGCGTTGGAACACGAACGGCAAGCGCTTGCCACCCTCGATGCCGATGCATTGTTTGAGGCGTGCCGGGCAAAGGATGCGCTGTGCGCCACGCTGACCCCGGTCAGCCCCGACTTGCTCGATGCAGAGACCCGCCCGCTGGTGGAAACCGCGCGCCAGCTCAACGAGGTGAACCGCCGCGTGCGCAACCTGCTGGCCGCGAATGTCGCCGCCCGGCTTGAGGCGCTGGGCGCGCCGCGCGCCGCCTATAAAGCGGGTCATTTCGCGCGCGGCTGAGATCCGCATAACAGACTACGTATAGGCCGCAGGTCACCCTGAAAGCGCCGCACGTGCCGCCATTCTGGCACAGCCTTTGCAATCACATCTGCCGATAGCACCTCCTCCCGCCGCGCCGATCCCCGGTGCACTGCGCGGGGCCGGGGAGACTGGAAAGGCAGACCTCGTGAACGACCCCGTGTCGACATACCCTGTTCCCGTGCGCCCTGACCGCGCGCGCGCTGCCAATTCCTGGGCGCCCGAAGTGCAGCGCGCCATTGCCAACGCCGCGCGTTCCACCAGCGTCGATTTCAACTATCTGGTCGCGCAGGCGCAGGTCGAAAGCGCAATGGACCCCGATGCCCGCGCGCGCACCTCCTCTGCGACCGGGCTGTTCCAGTTTATCGAGAGCACTTGGCTGGGCGCGATGAAGCGTCACGGCGGCCGCTTTGGCCTTGGCGATGTCGCCGCACAGATCCGCGTGGGCAATGGCGGCAGCGCTTATGTTGCCGATCCCGCGCAGCGCAGCGCGATCCTTGCGCTCAGGAACGATCCGCATATCGCGTCCTTCATGGCAGCAGGTCTGGCCGAGGACAATCGCGCCCACCTGATGCCGATCCTGGGTCGCCAGCCCGATCACAGCGAGCTCTATCTGGCGCATTTCCTTGGTGCGGGCGGGGCCGGACGGTTCCTGTCGGCGATGCAGACCGACCCCAATCAAAGCGCCGCAGACCTGTTCCGCCGCCCTGCCGCCGCCAACCGCGCAGTTTTTTACGAACGCGATGGCTCATCGCGCTCGCTGGCTGGCGTGATGGATTTCTTGGGAACCAAGATGGCCCGCGCGCTCGATAACGCGGCGGCGCAATCGGGAGGCGCTGAACCATCCTATCGCGTTGCCGCTGGGGGGAGTCCGCCTCCGGGCGCTTTGGCGGGCCAGACTTTCAACCAACCATTCGGCCTCTCCCTTGGCCGCCCGTCCGCACCACCCACGCTCGCCGCCGCCCGCACGCCGCGCAGCATGTCCAGCCTGTTGGGCAGCAGCATCGCCGCCACCGGCGCGAACGAGCGATCCAGCGCGACAGGCACACAGCATATCCGCCGGGCCTACACGCAATTGCGCGCGCTCGGATTGTAAGGGGATGACCAGATGACCGCCGCTTCCAACAAGGCACTTCTCGATCAATTGCGCGCAGCGCCCGCAGCGATGGCCCTGCCGGTCGGCATCTTTGCGCTGTTTGCGCTGATGGTGCTGCCGATCCCCACATTGTTGCTGGACATGTTCTTTGTCCTCAACATCGCCATTTCGGTGGCGGTGCTGATGGTCGCGCTCAACGTGCGCACCCCTCTGGATTTCTCGTCCTTTCCCAGCGTCCTGCTGTTTGCAACGCTGCTGCGGCTCTCGCTCAATGTCGCCTCCACCCGCGTGGTGCTGGTCAGCGGGCACGAAGGCGGCGCGGCCGCGGGCGAGATAATCGAGGCGTTCGGCGAATTTCTGGTCGGCGGCAATTTTGCGGTCGGCCTGTTCGTGTTCTGCATCCTGCTGATCATCAACATGATCGTGATTACCAAGGGCGCGGGCCGCGTCTCCGAGGTTTCCGCGCGGTTCGTGCTCGATGCGCTGCCGGGCAAACAGATGGCGATCGACGCCGATATCGCCGCCGGACTGATTACCGCGACCGAAGCGCGCGAACGCCGCAGCCATGTCACGATCGAGGCGGATTTCTATGGCTCGATGGATGGTGCCTCCAAATTCGTGAAGGGCGATGCGATTGCCGCGCTGCTGATCCTGGCGGTGAACGTCGTCGCAGGGCTGGCGCTGGGCATGATCAGCCACGGGATGAGCGCATCGGAAGCAGGCGCGCAGTACATTACGTTGGCCGTGGGCGATGCGCTGGTGGCGCAGGTGCCCGCGCTGTTGCTGTCGATCGCCGCCGCCGCCATCGTCACCCGCGTCTCGGACAAGCGCGATCTTGCAGGGCAAATCGGCGGACAGTTCGCCGATACCCGCACGTGGCTGCCGGTCGCGGTGATCCTGTTCACCATCGGCATGGTCCCCGCGATGCCGCAGCTCATCTTCTTCCCCGCCGCAGCGATTGCGGGCGGCATCTGGTGGAGCGTGAGGAAACGCGCCCTGCGCCCGCCTGAACCCGAAGCCATCGTGCAGGACGACGCATCGCCCGACCGCATCGATCTGGCCGATGTCTCCGATCAGACACTGGTCACTATCGAGCTGGGGTACTCTCTCATCAATCTGGTGGACAAGGATGCGGGCGCGCCGCTGCTCACCCGGATCACCGGCATTCGCAAACAATTGAGCCGCGAACTCGGCTTTGTCCTGCCGCAATTCCGTATCCGCGACTCGCTGGAGGCGGGCGCGCAGGATTACGCCGTGCTGATGGGCGGTGTAGCGATTGCCAGCGGTGCGGTGCGTCCGGGAAAATTGCTGGCGATTGATACTGGCGACGTGCGCAGCCCCTCTCCGTGGCGCGACCTTGGTCTGTCAGGCGAGGTCACGCGCGATCCCAGCTTTGATTGCCCGGCTATCTGGATCGATCCTGCCGCACGCGATCACGCCATTGCCGAAGGGTTCATGGCGGTCGATCCCAGCACCGTCATCGCCACCCACGCCAATCAGGCGCTGCTGGCGCAGGCGCACGAATTGCTGGGGCCAGAGGAAGTGCGCGAACTGCTGGATGCGCTCAAGGAAAGCGCGCCCAGCCTGGTCGAGGCGGTCCATCCCGATCCGCTGTCGCTGGCCGCGCTCACCCGCATATTCCGCGCGCTGATCGCCGACGGCATCGGCCTTGCCCACCCGCACCCGCTGTTCATCAGCTTGGCGATGGCGCTTCAGAAATCGCAGGACTTCGACGCCCTGATCGACGCGGTGCGTACCGATCTGGGTGCGCGGCTGGTGGCGCGGGTCTGCGCGCCCGGTGACACGCTGAAAGTGGTGACGCTGGATGCCGGGCTGGAATCCGCGATCCTTGGCGGGATGAGCGATCCGGCGACCGGTCAGCCGCTGATCGAGCCGGACTGCGGCGCGATGATCGTCGAACGGGTCAATGCGATCATTGTCGATTTGGATAGCGCGATTGCGCTGATCGTGCAGCCGCCCGCGCGCCGCGCGCTGGCCCGGCTGCTGAAACAGCGTGCCAGCCGGTGCGCGGTTCTCTCGATCAATGAACTGCCCGCCAGCCAGTCAGTTGAGGTGATCGGTCTGATCGGCGGACCCCTTGAGGACGGTCAAGGCCCCGCGCTGTCCGCCCCTCATTCACAGGCAGCAATGCCGCAACCCCCGCTGGCCGCATGAAGCACGATCAACGCGCATTTGCGTCAGCCAGCGGCTATGGCGCGGCCTCGCGAGAGGTGGTGGAAGACCGCGTGCGCCGTTTCCTCCCGCTGGTGCGCCGTTCGGCGTGGCATATCTATGGCCACGGAAATGGCAGCGGTCAGGAAGGGCTGGAGATTGAGGATCTGATCCAGTGCGGCATCCTTGCCCTTACCGAATGCGCCCAGAAACACACCGGCCCGACCGAAGACGGATTTGCCGCCTATGCCAAGATTCGCGTGCGCGGCGCGATGCTGGATCAGATTCGCCGGATGCTGAACGACACGCGCATCGCGCGCAAACGCCGGTCCGCCTATGACCGGACGCTGGACAAATTGCGCAGCCAGAGCGGCAACGAGCCGACCCGCGCGCAGATTGGCGCGGCAATGGGGATCGACGATGCCGAACTGCTGGAAATCGAAAGCAGCGCGATAACCGTCACCTCCATCGCGGATGAATATGACGAGACCAGCACCGCCTTTGCCGCCGACGATCCCGACCCGTTCGAGGTTCTGTCGGACATGGAGGACCGCGAACGGCTGGTCGCGGCCATGCAGCAATTGCCGCAGCGCGCGATGCTGGTGTTGCAATTGTTCTATGTCGAGGAATTGAACCTCACCGAAATCGCAGGCGTGCTCGAAGTCAGCGTCCCGCGCGTCCATCAGCTGCGCGCCAAGGCCCTTGTGGACCTGCGCGCGCTGATGGAGCGCGATGCGCCGGGCTAACGCCTACTGCGAGCCTGTATCGCCGTCCGCGTGCGCGCTTGCTGCGTTGCTTGCAGCCTGCGATCCGCCCGCCTCGCCTGACTGGCCAGCCTCCCACCAATAGGCGCGGCGACGCGCGGTGCCGGTGCCAACCTCGTTAAGGGTTTTCGCGTCGTACATCCGCCCACCCAGCATTACGCTTTCGATTTTGTCGGTGTCGCGAATGTTGGCGGTGGGATCGGCGGTCAGGATCAGCAGATCGGCGAGCTTGCCGACCTCAAGGCTGCCGATATCCTTGTCCATTCCCAGCGATTGGGCGGGTGCGATGGTGGCGGTCTTCAACGCTTCGACCGGGCTCATGCCGCCACGCGCAAAGCTCCAGATTTCCCAGTGCGCGCCGATCCCCGCCTGTTGCCCGTGCGCGCCGATGGAAACCTTGACCCCGCGCTGCGCGATCTTCCTTGCCTCGCGTGCGGAATCGTCATCGACAAACGCCCAGTCGGGCGCCTTGGTCCGGCGCGCATTGTCGGCCAACAGCTGCCTTGGCGGGGTGTGGATCATCAGCGGATGGTCGAACACGTCCATCGCCTGACGCCAGTAAGGATCGCCTGCCAACCCGCCATAGGTGACAACGAGTGTCGGCGTATAGTTGGAGTTCGACTGGCCGAAGAATTGCAGCACATCTTCATAGAACACATCGCCGGGGACATTGTGTTCGATGGTGGAATTGCCGTCCGCAATCAGGTTCATGTCCATGCCGAACAGCGATCCACCCTCGGCCACTACCAGCATATCCTCGGCCGCCGCTGCGCGCGCAACCATCTGGCGCTGTTCGCGCCGTGGCTGGTTGTAGTTCTTCACCGAAATGCCGCCCTGCGCCTTGATCCGGCGTACATGGGCCAGCGCATCATCGTAGGTGTCGATCCGGGCATAGACGCTTGGCGCTTTTGCACCGTAGATGATCTCCCCGGTCGAAAAGATGCGCGGGCCCAGCAGCTTGCCTGCCCGCTGCCGCTCGGCCGCGGCGAACACCTGGCTGGCCTGGCTGGACGGGTTGTGAACGGTGGTGACGCCCATCGCCAGATCCTGAAGCAGAGCCCAGTTTTGCTGCGGGATCAGGTCGCCGGTGCCATAGGGTCCGTGGGCGTGCGCATCGACGAAGCCGGGCAGGATTACCTTGCCGCTTGCATCAATGAAGCGCGTGCCTTCGGGAAAGGACATCTTCACCACCGTCGCGTCATGCACGCCTGTAATGCGGTCGCCCTCAATCACGATCATGCCGTTTTCGATGACGCCGGCATCGTCCGCCGCAAGGCCCGCCTTCATGGTCAGCACCCGCGCGCCGGTGATCACGGTCGTGCCGGTCGGCTTGTCCGCGGCCACGGTCATCGCCATCGAAATGCCGGTTTCGGGTGGGGAATAGGTTTTGGCCTTGTCGTCATCACTCGTGGGCGCGAGGGCAAAGAAATCGCTGACGCTGGCACTCTGCAATTGGGGGCCGATCGACCAGAACAGCGTTTCGCCGCCATTGGCCCAGCCGAGGTAATCCGCGCCGCCGCTTGATACCTTGGTTACGGGCAGCGATCCGTCACTCTCGCTTACATCCACCGGCTTTCCGCCGGGGATCATCGGCATGGCGAACACCTCGTAATTCTGACGGAAAGCGATTGTGCGGCCATTGGGCGACACGCGGAAATCATTGGCCAGCGTGCCGCGCGCATGGGTGCGCTGATCCCCGCCATCGAGGTCCGCCGATACCAGCGACAGATTGTCGTCATCGCCCATGACCATGTACAACCGGTCGCTGTCCGCGCCGAATTGCGGGGTGGAGCCGTTGCGGGTGACCAGCATCGGTTCACCGCCACCAACGCCGATCAGATAGATGCCGGGATTTTCCGAATATTCGGGCGCGGTGAGATACCCGCCAGATCGCTTTTCATAGGCGATCTGCGATCCATCCGGCGAAAAGGCGAGCGCGGCGTAATGCCCCGGCTGGCCGGTGATTATCCGCTCGTTTGCGCCGGTGGCATCGGCAACTACGATATTGCCCAGCCCCTCATCGCTCCACCGCACGAAGGCCATCATGCTGCCATCCCGGCTGAACGCGGGGAATGCCTCGATCGTATCGCTGGCATCGCCTGTCAGCGATCGCGGCGCATCGCGGCCGCGTGAGGATTTGGTGTAAAGCTTGCCAAGGCTTTCAAACACCAACCGCGTGCCATCGGGGGTTAGCTGCCCGAATTTCGGCATCGCGGTGGTGAACCGGTCAGGCGAAACGTCGATCGTGGGATGCGGCGCATCGGCAATGCCGCGCGTGTCGGCAATGCGGAACGGGATCGTCGCAAAATTCGCTCCGTCGCGGTCGATCCGGTTGAGTTTACCCCCAGCCCAGAACACGATGCTGCGGCTGTCAGGCGTCCAGTCCATGTTGGGATAGACCCCGGTGACAGCCCATGTCTCCTGCACGTCCTTATCCAGATCGCCATAGATCACGCGCTCGCGTCCGCTGGCGACATCTTTTAGCCAAAGCTGGCTCTGGTCCTTGTCGCGCCGCACGAAGGCGATCTCGCGGCCATCGGGCGAAGGGGTCGGTCGCACTGCGCCGCCATAGCCGTCAATCACGCGGGTAACCTCGCCGGTCTTCAGATCGTGGCGCTCGATGGCGAAAATCCCGGCGTTGGAATCCTGCGCGTAGATGAAGGTGTCACCCGGCGTGGTGTTGCGGGTGTAATAGATTGCGCTGCCATCAGGCGCGAAGATCGGCTCGCCCAGCTCCTTTTGCAGCGCCTCGTTTGCCCGCTCCACCACCTGCACGCCGCCGCCGCCAGAGACATGATACAGCCAGATTTCCCCGGTGCCGAGCGAACGCTGCGTGGTGAAATGCTTTTTCGCCGCGATGAAGCGCCCGTCGGGCGACCATGTCGGCTGGTTGAGCAGGCGGAACTCTTCCTTGGTCAACTGCCGCTTGTCTGATCCATCGGCGTTCATCAGCCAGATATTGTCGCCGCCGCCCCGGTCCGAGGTAAAGGCAATGCGGCTGCCATCGGGGGAAAAGCGCGGTTGCACCTCCCACGCCAACCCTTCGGCGATGCGCTTTGGCGTGCCGCCAGTGATGGGTATGGTGTAGATATCGCCCAACAAGGTGAAGGCGATGGTGCTCCCGTCTGGCGAGACATCCACATCCATCCATGTGCCCTCTTCCGTCTGGATCGGCACCTGTTTTACGGTCGCACCCTTGGGCGCGGCGATATCCCACTTTTCGTCCTTGCCCTTGTCCTGAGCGGCGATCGGCGCGGCAGCGATGCAGGCGGCGCCCGCAAGCAGGGCGGCGGTAAAGTGGCGCATGTGATTATCTCCGTATGTTGAAACGGGAGACTAGCGGGGCGAAAGGATATTTCCAGCGCGCAACAGATGTTTTTAGTCGAAATGTCCGCGTTTCGGCCCGAGATACCCAAACAGATACGCTCCCACCTTGCGCATCTGGATTTCCTCACTGCCCTCGGTGATGCGGTAACGGCGGTGATGGCGATAGATATGTTCGAACGGAGTATGCCGCGAATAGCCGATACCGCCATGTACCTGCATCGCGCGGTCGGCGGCCTCGCAGCACAGCCGATTCGCCCAATAATTGCACATGGAGACCTTGTCGGAGATCGTCCGCTCGATCTGTTCGTGCGGCATATTGTCCATTTCCCACGCGGTCTTGAAGATCAGCAGTCGCAGCATTTCCGCTTGAGTGGCCAGCTCCACCAGCGGGAACTGGATCGCCTGATTGCGCGCCAGCTCAATTCCGAATGGTTTGCGCACGCGGGCGTATTTTACACTTTCGTCAATGCAGAACAGCGCCGCGCCGCATGAACTCGCTGCCTGCCGGATGCGGTTCTGGTGAACGAAGCTTTGCGCCAGCGCGAGGCCCCTGCCTGCCTCGCCCAGCATCGCGCTATCCGGCACCCAGACATTGGTGAGCGACAGGCGCGGGTGATCGGTGGGCATGTTGAAGGTCCAGAGCCATTCCTCGATCTTGAGCCCGTCAGAGGGGTTGGGGACCAGCAGGCAGGTGATGCCCTTCGCATCGCCCGCCTCGCCATCGGTCCGGGCAAAGACAGCGCAGTGAGTGGCGGTGTGCATCCCGGTGATCCACATTTTCTCGCCATCGATCCGCCAGCCGGGGATGCCATCGCGAGTCTCGCGCACCGCGACGGTCTCCATGTGAGTCGCGTCCGATCCGTGGTCGGGTTCGGTGAGGCCGAAGGCGACGCGCCGCGTGCGCCCCGGTTCTCTGGCAAACCCGCCGGTGATGAATTCCTGTTTCTGCTCATCGGTGCCGAAATGGTCGAACATCGCGACGAAGGGGAAGTTGCCGACGATGGAGTGTTCGTTCTGCAAATCGTTGTGGAGGCCCAAGCCTGCCCTCGCGAAATGTTCACGGATCACCGCCATCCAGAGGTTCGACCCGTCCTTGCCGCCATATTCCTTCGGCGCGGAGAACCGCCAGTGGCCCGCTGAGTCCGCGCGGCGGGTGGCTTCGCGCAGCAGCGCCTCCCACTCCTCGCGCGGCAGGCCGCCTGCATCCCAATCAGTGCGCGCATGTTCGCGGCGGTGGTCGAAGAAGCGGATGTTGTCGTCCTGCGCTTCGAGCGGCTTGATCTCGGCAGCGATGAAGGCGTCGAGCTCCTCGAGATAGGCTTGCAGGTCGGCGGGGATGGCGAAGTCCATTAGTGTTCTCCAATCCATTTCTGGCGGGCAGCACGAAGCGCGGGGTATTTCGGGACGTCGGCTCTCAGCTTTTCGATTGCCGCAATCCTGAGTTCAGCAAGCAGCCCCGGCGATGCGAGCGTTTTCTCTCCGGCGAGTAGTGCGTCTGACAGCAGCAAATCGCTTGAGGTCGGCAGCAAATCAGCCTCGCGCGCGATCATGCCGAGCGCATTGCGGGCGACCGCCAACTGAAAACGATCATGCCCGGTCAGCTTGTCCTTGAGCGTCTCAAGCCATTCGGCAATCGCGGTCGCCATTTCGGTTTGGCTCGCTTCGCCAAGGTAGGTGCATGACATATCGGGAAGGGTGACGGGCCGCGCCCGCTCCACCTCCGGCGCATCCTCTTCCAGCAGCAGCAGCAAATCGAGTTCCTGCTCGCTGGTCCGGCGCGAGATCACCACGCGCTCAAGCATCCGGTCCGCGCCGCTGCGCCATTGCGCCGCCATCTTGAGGCACCCGAGCGCCCACCACACGGTGCGGTAGATCATCCAGAAGCGGAAGCGCGCCGGATCGACCTTGATGCCGCTCTCGGCCTCGTATGCGGCGAAGTAGTCCTCAAGGCTCCCCAGCCCCAGCGCGGGCCGGTCGTATCGGTGGAAGCGCCACACCGCCATGCAGCCAAACGCCAGGTCCTCATGCGGGTCGCCGAAATGGGCGATTTCCCAATCGAGCACGCCGGTCAGCCGCGAGCCTTCTGCCAGCAGGTTTCCCATGCGGTAATCGCCGTGGTTGAGCACTGACTCAGGGGCCTGTGGCGGACAATTTTCCTCCAGCCAGCGCAGCCCGAGCGCGATGACCGGGCGGTTGCCGCCAGCATCCATGAATTGCGCTTTGAGATCAGCAATCGCGGCGCGGTAATCCATCACCGGCACGCCTTCGGGTACATCGCCCCCATTTGCCTTGGGCCGCAAGCCGTGGATGCGCGCCAGATCGCGCGCCGCCTCGCGCAGCAACATAGCTGGCTCGTCCATCTCGAGGATTAGACGCGGATCGGGCGTGCCCGGCAATGCGCGCATCACGAAGCCGGAACCGATGCCATCCTCAGGCAGAAGGTCAGCCACAACCTCGGGCGCGGTCACCCCGGCGGCGCGCGCCGCGCGAATGATCGCAGCCTCCACATCGTGGCCGAACGGGCGGCCTTCCATGAATTCAAGGCTGGGCGCGCGGCGCAGTACAAAGGCCTCGTCGCCTGCCGTAAACCGCCAGCTTTCCATTGTCGCGCCGCCAGTTAGCCGCGCCAGCCCCGTTGGCACCCCGAAACCCGCCCGCGCCATCACGCGGGCCAGCCCGGTGGCCAGTATCTCGAGGTCGATCATTCCTTGCTGGCGGAGGGCAATCAGCCGCCGATCTGCTTGCGCATCCGTTTTGCACGCTTTGCCGGGTCCGGGTGGGTCTGCAGCAAGGCGATTCCGCCGCCGCCGCCCATCGCGGCAAGTTTATCCATCGCGGTCGCGCAGGCTGCCTGATCGTAACCGTTGGCCGCCATGAATTGCAGCGCATAATCGTCGGATTGCTGTTCGGCCTGTTGAGAATGCTGCGCATACATCACGTTCTGGATCAGGCCGCCCAGTTCGGAATTGGCGATTCGCCGCACCCCGCCGCTGGCATTTCCGGCGATGCTGAGCGCCGCGTCCTGTTGCAGCGCGCGCTTCATGCGTTTTTGCCCATGCTCCAGCTTCACATGGCCGATCTCGTGTCCGATGACGCAGCGCACTTCATCATCGTTGAACTTGTCCATCAGCCCTGAATAGACCCGCACGGTGCCATCGCCCATCGCAAAGGCGTTCACGTCCTTCACCAGATACGCCTTGATATCGAGATCAAGCCCATCGAAGCTATCCAGCCCCTGCGTGAGGGCAGCCAGCCGCGCGCCATAGGGATCCTTGGGTGAGGCGACAGGGTTCTGCGCGTCCATCTGATCAGCCATCTGCCCGAAATAGGCAACCATCAGGTCGTCAGAGACGCTTGCCGCCTCCACCACTTTCCTCGCCGATCCCATGATATCGCCAAGGCTTTGCGACCGGGCCGGAGCGGCCGATAGCATCAGCGCCGCGCCGGTTATCCCGCAAACGGCGAGCGCTGACAGAAGTTTGATATTTCCAAGCATCGCGACTTTTCCTGAACTCACTGCGTCTGCCATCGGTCTTGCCATCAGGCGACGATGGCATCCTTCTTGACCGTGATGACCTGCGGATAGGTGAATTCCTTCAGCCCTTCCTTGCCGTATTCGGCGCCAAAGCCCGATTGCTTGTGACCGCCAAACGGGGCGAAGGGCGACAGGTGCAGGTATTCATTGACCCACACGGTCCCGGTTTCCAGCTGTTCGGCGATCTCCACTCCCTTGTCCGGGTTGCCGGTCCATACTGCACCCGCCAGTCCGTATTCCGATGCGTTGGCGCGCGCGATGACCTCTTCCTCGGTCGAGAATTTCATCAACGGCATCACTGGGCCAAACTGCTCTTCCGCCACGATCCGCGCGTCTTCGGGTGGATTATCGAGGATGGTCAGCGGCACGAAATACCCCGTGCCCGAAGGATCGGTGTCACCGCCAGTCAGGAATTTGTAGCCATTGTCCTTGGCATCCTGAATCAGTTCCAGCACGCGCTCATACTGCTTTTTGTTCTGGATCGGGCCGACCCCGGTGCCCTGCTGCGCGCCGTCGCCCACGGTCACGGTCTTGGCATAGTCGGCGAGCGCCTGGCTCAATTCGTCATAGATATCCTCGTGGATATACACCCGCTTTGCCGCGACGCAGATCTGGCCCGCATTGGAAAAGCTGGACCAGAACAATTGCTCCGCCACCTTCTTGGGATCGGCATCGGCCATGACGATGGAGGCATCGTTGCCGCCCAATTCCAGCGTGATGCGTTTCAGGTCCGCGCTGGCGCCTTCCATGATCTTCTTCCCGGTCGCAGTGGAGCCGGTGAAGGTAATCTTGTCGATATCGGG
>JBBRVR010000023.1:0-39755 GCA_038246695.1 Sphingomonadales bacterium | reverse complement strand
GCCCAGTCGGGGCGCTGCGCGCGGAAGAACAGCAGGCTCCAGGTGATGTTGAGAAACCCGTTCAATGCAAACAGACTCAGGAGAGTTTGGGAAACTCGAGCGGTCGGCGCAGCCCACCATGCGGTGACGAAAGAAATCGTCGTCAACGCATACATGATCGTCCAAGCGATCGGAAAAAGTGCGTCGGGCGGGTTCCAGTCGGGTTTGGCAAGCCCCTGATACCACGGCCCAAGATCGGTGATGGTCGCGCCGAGAAATGCCACGCCCAATGCTGCCAGCGTCGCGGCGACGACCGGCAATGTCCACGTTCCCTTCATGGCGGCCAGGCTAGCTGGTTTCCGCCCTCAGGCCCAGCAGGTGCGCGCAGTCTTTCACGAAAATCTTCACATGCGCCATCGGTTTGGACCGCACGAGCTTTTTGTTCATGTAGGCCTGCCAGGTCAGCTGCTGCACGTCCTTGTCATCGCACATGGACACAAATCGCTCGCGGCGCTTGTCGCTGGAATACCAGAAATACTGCATGATGCCCAAGATCCAGAAGACGCGACCGTGCTCCTTCATGAAGCTTTTGCGCGCCAGCCTCAGGGCCTTGGCATCGCCAGTTTTCAGGAACTGGCTCGCAGCCTCGGCGCTCACACGCCCGCCGACCATCGCATAGTAGATGCCCTCGCCTGATGCTGGCGCGACGATACCTGCCGCGTCGCCGGCGACGATGACATCCCGGTTGTTGTCCCATTTTTTGAGCGGCTTCAATGGGATAGGCGCGCCTTCGCGGCGGATCGTCTCACAGCGGGTCAGATCAAGGTCGGCGCGCATTTCAGCAATGGCTCCGCGCAGGGAAAAGCCCTTGTTCGCGCTGCCGACGCCGATGCTGGCGGTCTCGCCATGCGGGAACACCCAGGCATAAAAATCAGGCGAGAGCCGGCCCTGATAGAATACGTCGCAGCGGTTCGCATCGTACACCTCGCTGTCATTGGCGGGTGCCTTGATGATCTCGTGATAGGCAAACACGCATTTGACGCGCTCGGCATTGGGCAGGGCCTGCTTGGCGACCGCAGAGCGAGCGCCGTCCGCACCGACGATGCAGCGTGCGCGCACCCGCTCAATCGGGCCGCCACGCTCGCGCCGGAACGTCACCATCGGATGCTGTTTGTCATCCCGCTCGATCTTCTCGAATGTTCCGGTCAGTCGCTCGACGCCGCACTTGCGGGCGCGTTCGCGCAACCATTCATCGAATTCCTCGCGATCGACCATTCCGACATAGCCGATTTCACCCACCGGCATATCGACCGCCCGGCCCGATGGCGCGATCATGCGCGCCGAACGCGCGCGCGCCACCAGCAGACTTTGGGGAATTTCGAAATCTTCCAGCGCTCTGGGCGGAATGGCACCGCCGCACGGTTTGATCCGGCCGCCGCGTTCCAGCAGCAGCACAGAATGGCCCGCGAGGGCAAGATCGGTAGCGGCGGTGGCTCCCGCCGGTCCGCCACCGACAATAACGGCGTCATATATTGTCTCGGTCATGCGAAGACCTCCCTTTCATAATCCCTGTTTGAGTGGGCGGACTGCCCGGTATTTGCGGTTGTGGCGCGCCATGCGAGCGCGGCGGCGAGCACAAACAACGCCGCCTCAATGGCGAAAACAGATTGGAATGCGCGGCCGTGATCGCCCGTCAGTGCCAGCGCCCCGTCGCGCCCAACCGCGCCAAGAAACCCGCCGAGACCAAATGCGATGGCCTGCGATGCACCCCACACGCCCATCCGCACGCCCTCGCGCGTTTTCTCGCCCGATCCGGCAAGGCCCATCATCGCGCCGATGGCAGCGACGGCAAACAGGCCGTTGCAAAAGCCCAGGATGAAGACATTGGCATGGATGGGCCAGCCCGGCCCCGCGATGGCGCCGGCAGCAAGGCAGGCCAGCGCGATGGCCGACCCAAGGCAGCCGAACACGATCCAGTGGCGCAGTTCGATCGGCATCCGTCCGGCAAAGGCGCTTCCGCCCAGCCCGGCGACAATCATTCCGGCGAGCACGCCGCCGCTCTGCATTCCGCCCAGGCTGGTCGATTGCCCCGGCGTCATGCCGAACACGATCCCGGCAAACGGCTCCAGGATCAGATCCTGCATGTTGAACGCCATCATCGATACGAAGATGAAAATGGTGAAGCGGCGCGCGGCCTGCTCTGCAAAAATCTCGCGGATTGCCTCGCGAAAATCGGGCGCGGGCTGATCCTTGTCCGTTTCCATGAACGTGACCGTATCGCGCGGTTCGAGCCGGAATACCGCCAGCGAGGTAACCACCACACACACAGCGATCAGACCCAGTGAGACCTGCATCAGTCGCTCGGGCGAAAACGGATCGAGCAAACTGCCCACCGCAATCGCCGATACAACAATGCCAGCGATCATCATGATCCATGTGAGCGCCGCGGCCGCCGCCCGGCGATGCGGCGCGACGCCCGATGCCAACAGCGCAAGCGCGGAGGTGCCGCCCGCACCGACACCAATACCGATCAGCAAATAGGCGAACGCGCCCAGCATCATCTGTGTGGCAAATGAACCGGTCCAGATCGTGACCTGTACAGCAAGCCATGCCCCCAGTCCCAGCACTGCCAGCCCGCCCATAATCCAAAGCGCCCGACTTCCGCCCCTGTCGGAGCCATGGCCCCACACAGGACGGCACAATTGCACCGCATAATGCCAGCCGACCAATCCAGCGGGAATTGCCGCTGCGAGCGAATATTCCACGATCATCAGGCGATTGAGCACCGTCGTCGTCAGCATCACCAGCCCGCCGATGGACGCCTGCACCAGTCCGATGCGCGCTATCGCGAACCACGATAGCCCCGCAGGTTGGCTGAGCGCGTTCGCCATCAGAAATACCCGCCAAGGCCGAATGCTGCTGCGAGCATTCCCAGCACATACAGCAACACACCCACCGCATTGTACCACGGAGCATTGCGCGCCGGATCGGAAAGCAGACGGGGCATGGCCACAAATTGCGCGACCAGAACTGCACCAACCAATGCCGCCGAAAGCAGCAGCCCCCACAAAATCAGCAGAACCAATACCGTGAGTTGCGCTGCTGCCATCACAAAGCAGGCAAACAGCGCAGCGCGTTCCACACCCAAAATCACCGGGAGCGAACGCAGGCCGGTCGCCCGATCGCCCTCCACCGCCTTGAAATCATTGAGCGTCATAATCCCATGCGCTCCAAGGCTATACAGCACCAGCGCGATCAGCACTTCGGGCCGTGGGAGCGCCCCCAGCATCACCGTGGCGCCAGTAAACCAGCTCAAACCTTCGTACGTAAATCCGACGACCGCCGGACCGGTCCAGCCGCTCGTCTTGAACCGAAACGGCGGCGCGCTGTAACCCCAGGCAAGCGCAAGCCCGACCAGACCGGCAACAAACACCAGCGGGCCAAGCAACCAGGCGACAATGGAAGACACAAAGGTCGCGATCAGGGCAATGTATAGCCCCCAGCGCCCCGCGATGCGACCCGAAGGGATTGGCCGGTTGGGCTCGTTGATCGCGTCGACATGGCGATCGAACCAGTCATTTACAGCTTGGCTGGTGCCGCACACCAGCGGTCCCGCCAGCAGGACACCGCCCAGAACGAACCACCAGCGCCCATCCAGCCCGGCGCCCGAAGACACCGCACCGCACATGAACGCCCACATCGGCGGAAACCAGGTAATGGGTTTGAGAAGCTCCAAGACATCACGGAGCGCCGGAGGGGGCGCCATTCGATTCGAGACATCCGTGCGTAGCATGAGTGGATAGTATGCCTGACAAGTCGAAGCGTCAAATCGTTTTGACACTTCCGGATACGTTATCTGTTAGAATGTCGGGCTTCGCGCTGAGCTACGATAATCTGGAGCCTGCAAAACGCCGCGCCTGCACAGCCCCGAACGCCCATGTGCGAGCGCCACGCAGAACTTGTGCTGCATAAAAACCATATATCGGGAAACGCAGGCGCTCGGAATGAACGCCGCGGCCAAGCTACTCCGAATCGATCGCCAGATTGCCGAGTCCGTAACGATGAAGCTTTGAATACAGGCTCTGGCGCGACAGCCCCAGAATCTCGGCAGCCGATGCACGGTTGTCCGACGTGTAGGACAACGCCGCCTCAATACAGAGCCGCTCGATCAGATCGGTGCTTTCGCGCACAATGTCCTTCAGCGGCATGCGCCCGACCAGGTCGGTCAGCTGCTCCACCGAACGCGGCATCTCCCTGGTTCCCGGCGGCAAATCACGCAATCGGCGACCAATCGGACGGATTACAAAGCCAAACAGTGGATCATCGCCCGAGCTGCGGACCGCCGAAAGCTCGACCTGCTCACCATCATTATCGTTGGGGGTGCGCAAGACCGTGGCAACATTGCGCGCCGCGCCGTGCTGCTGAATCTGTCCTTCGATCAGATCGAGGTCGATACCCGGACGGCCCACCCATTCGGACAGATGACGCCCGCGAATCTGATCGACACTGGCAGCCTGCACCATTTCGACAAACGCGTGGTTGGCGCTGATCAGTTCCAGCCCGGCGTTCGCAACCACAAAGGCGTCGGGCATGTCCTCGATCAGATCGAGCACCGGCGAGGCCTGCTCGCGAACATCGCTTTCACCCGTGGGGACGAGACGTATCAACAGATATTGTCCGCGATCCTGCGTGAAGCCGGCAACCGCGGCGGACACTTCGCGGGCAGGCTTTTGCAGCTTCACCTTGACCGGAGAGACCCGGTTTGAGCTCAGCGCCGCGCCGACGATCGTCTGCATCAGATCGCGCGAATCCTTGTCGATCAACGACAGCAGCTTCTTGGTCTGCAACGAGCCAGAGCGCGCATTCATCAAATTGTGCGCCGCTGAATTGGCTTCGCGGATACGCAGGGTCTGCGCCTCCACGATCAGGACCGGCTCGGCCGAAAGTTCGAACAACATGCGATAGCGCGATTCCAGCTGCCTCATCCGCATGTAATCGCGTTCAAGCGATTGCTGCACTTGCAGCAGCCGCGCCTGCAGCTTGCCCGCCTCGCGCAGGTCGCGGCCAAATGCGATACGGTGTTCGCCGCCATTGACGCTGAGCACTGCGTAACGAATCGGCACATCGCCGCTTTGCGAGGAATGATTGACCTGGCGCCAGTGTTGCACTTCGCCCCGACGCGCAGCGGCCAACATCTCCATGATCTTGGGTCGGGTATCAACCGTGACGGTATCAATCCAGTTGGTGCCCACCCAATTTCCAAAGTCAGGATAGTCATCGGGATCGTAGGCGGCATCAAGGATGGTGCCGGTATCGTCGAGCACAAGCGTTATGTCGCCTGCGACCATCGCCAGCTTCATCGCTGCATCTGAATCGAGCCTGTCAAACAGTTCGGCTGTGTGTCCGAACGGGCTCTTGCCTTCAATACTGTGCTTGCGCGTTAACATATGGTCGCCGCCTCAGGTCAGCGAGTGCGCGCAGATCGGCGCGGCTGGAACCAGCCGTTCAGCCACCTCCAACGCAGCTCTCGCATCAGCGCCGGTCCCATCGGCTCCAATATCTTCGATGAGTCCCGGATTTTTCTGTATGATATTCCCACCCACCAGGACGGTAAGGACGGGGTTAATGGCCACGCTGCGTATCGCCTTTATCAAGCTTGCCAGTGCTGAGCTCGGACAATCGCGTGAAACGGTCAAGCCGATCAGGTCAAGCGGCCTGTGCGCGATATAATCAAGCAATTCGCGCCGTTCGGGCTGCAAGAGAACTTCGCTCTGCCAGCCGCCGCGTGCGAAGATTTCTTCAATCATCTGCGCGCCAAAACTGTGCACATCGCCGGGTATCGGGCAAAACAACGCAGTGCGTATTGAAACGGCGGCCGAACGAACCGGGGGAACCAGCGAGGATACCTCGCGCATCACTTCCTGAAGCCGCCACAGTCCCATCGTCACATCGACGAAATCGCATTCGTCATTTTCCCACATCTGGCCAAGACGGCGAGCAGCGGGCGCGAGCATATCGAGATAGACGGTCTCGACACTCACCCCCTTTTTGAGGAAGCCCTCAACCTCCTCAAGCAGATTGGGTGCTTCGAGTTTCAGTGGGAGCTCTGCAAAGCGCTGGATGTCGGTTGCGTCGATCAGTCGCTCCCTGCCCGGCACCAGTGTAGATGCGCCTGCGGAATGAGCCATGAGCAATCGGGGTATGATGTCCCCTGCAAGCACCGAGTTGATCGGATCAGTAGCAGCGATCGCGTTGAACTGTTTTTCGTGAGCACCATCGACCTGTTTCGTTCGCTTGAGCGGATTGGCCATCGCTTTCAACAGCGCGACGGCACTGGCACCGAATAAGCCGACCCCACTGCGGTGCGCGTCATCGAACGAGGTGGCCATTCCAAGCTCTCCAAAACTCCGGGCCTCTCACCCGGGAATGCGGACTGAACATCAACGCCAACCGGATCGGCACAGTGCCACCCAACTCTCGTTAGCGACTCTATTCCTACGCACATTTTTCCGATTGCGCAATCAAACTGGACACATTCCAAAAAAAACTGTCCAAATCTTTTTACGTCTAACTCAGTTGACACACAAGTCTGGATAGGTTTAATCTCCAACCCAGATAGCAAAGGCCAACCATCGAAATGACTCGGCAGAACCATGCCTCCCCAGTCGGACCCGCAAGCCACAGCCTGCACGGCAATGTGGCGCACGGCAAAGTCAGTCAGGGAAACAAGGGATCGCTCTACACACCAGAGGAGCGGCGCCGTCGGGACGAATCGGTCTGGACTATAGTGCAAGGCGTGCTTGCCCCAGTCCAATTCCTTGTATTCTTGGTGAGTCTCGGCCTGGTCGTGCGTTATCTTTTGACGGCCGAAGGCGCGTTTGCAGCCGACGTATCCATCATCCTCAAGACAATCATTCTCTATACGATCATGGTCACCGGAGCGATCTGGGAAAAGGTCGTGTTCGGGCGGTATCTGTTTGCCCCGGCATTCTTCTGGGAGGACGTGGTTTCGATGCTCGTCCTGGCGTTGCACACGATCTACCTGGTCATGCTGCTCGGTGCGCTCGGATCGGTCGAGTCGCGCATGGCAGTGGCACTTTGCGCTTACGCCACCTATGTCATCAACGCTGGACAGTTTCTGTGGAAACTGCGCATCGCACGGCTCGACGCCGCATCGGCGCAGGCGGTGCCAGCATGAGCGGCGCCGCGACACTTTCCGGCTGCGCCACCAGCCCGGTGGTAACGCCTAATCCCGAACGCCCGATCCTGCGCGAACGCGGGCAGCGTGAAGTGTTCTGCGGCCTCACCGGCATCGTCTGGCTCCACCGCAAGATGCAGGACGCCTTTTTCCTCGTGGTAGGATCGCGCACCTGTGCTCACCTGCTGCAATCGGCGGCAGGCGTGATGATCTTTGCCGAGCCGCGGTTTGCCACTGCGATCATGGAAGAACGCGATCTGGCGGGCATGGTCGATTGTCAGGACGAACTGGACCGCGTGGTCGATCGTCTGCTGGCCCGCCGCCCCGATATCAAATCGCTGTTTCTGGTCGGCTCCTGCCCTTCCGAAGTTATCAAGCTGGATCTGGCAAAGGCCGCCCAACGCCTCGGCGCGCGGCACATGCCCGCTGTGCGCATCCTGAATTATTCGGGCAGCGGGATCGAGACAACCTTCACCCAGGGTGAGGACGCCTGCCTTGCAGCGCTCGTTCCCGAAATGCCCGTTTTGCCGATCGATGCGGATCAGCAATTGCTGATCGTGGGCGCCCTGCCCGACATCGTCGAGGACCAGTTCCTGCGACTGTTCGATCAGCTTGGTATTCACAATGTCGGCGTACTGCCCGCTCGCAATGCACGCGATCTGCCGCCTGTCGGCCCCAACACCCGCTATCTGCTGGCTCAGCCCTTCCTAGCGGAAACGGCGATGGCGCTGGAAAATCGCGGCGCCGTGCGGCTTGATGCGATGTTCCCGTTTGGCGCGGAAGGCACGACTGCCTGGCTGCAGGCCGCAGCCACCGCATTCGGCATTGACGACATGGACTTCAACCGCGTGATTGCGCCGGGCCGCGAACGGGCCAAGCGCGCAATGGGCCACGCCCGCGCCGCGCTGGAGGGCAAGCGCATCAGCTTCCTGCCCGACTCGCAGCTCGAAGTTCCGCTTGCACGGTTTCTTTCACAGGAAATGGGCATGATCCCGGTCGAGGTGGGCACGCCCTATCTCCACCGTGCGCACGTCGCCCGCGATCTGGAGCTGATCCCCGCCGATGCCCGCATCAGCGAAGGGCAGGATGTCGATCGCCAGCTCGACCGGGTGCGCGAAGACCGCCCCGATCTGACGGTTTGCGGGCTTGGCCTCGCCAATCCGCTCGAATCCGAAGGGCTGACGACCAAGTGGGCGATCGAGCTCGTCTTCTCGCCGATCCACGGTTTCGATCAGGCGGGCGACCTTGCCGAACTGTTTGCGCGGCCCCTGCGCCGCCGCGATGTGCTGGAGGTATAGGCGATGCAATTATCCGTCTGGACCTATGAAGGACCGCCGCACGTGGGCGCGATGCGCATCGCCACCGCGATGGAAGGGCTGCATTATGTCCTCCACGCGCCGCAGGGCGACACCTATGCCGACCTGCTGTTCACGATGATCGAGCGGCGCGGGAAGCGTCCGCCCGTGACTTACACCACGTTTGAAGCGCGTGATCTTGGCAAGGATACAGCGCAGCTGTTTCAGGACGCCGCGCGTGCGGCGGAAGCGCGCTTCAAGCCGCAGGCGATGATCGTCGGCGCGTCCTGCACGGCGGAACTGATACAGGACGATCCCGGCGGGCTGATCGAGGCAATGAACCTGCCTTGCCCGGTAATCCCACTGGAATTGCCCAGTTATCAGCGCAAGGAAAACTGGGGCGCTGCCGAAACCTTTTACCAGATCGTGCGGCATCTGGCCGACACGAACCTGGAGCGCGAACCCCGCGAAGGCCGCCGTGCGCGCGCCAACATCCTTGGCCCCTGCGCGCTGGGTTTTCGCCATCGCGACGATCTGGTCGAAATCCGCAAGATCCTCGATGCGCTGGGCGTCGATATCAATCTGGTCGCCCCTTTGGGTGCATCCCCGTCCGACATCACGCGCATCGGCGCAGCGGACTTCAACATTGTCCTTTATCCCGAGATTGCTGACGAAGCTGCCCGCTGGCTTGAACGCACGTTCAACCAGCCCGCAGTTCGCAGCATTCCCATCGGCGTGGGCGCCACACGCGCTTTCATTGCCGACGTCGCCGAGTTGGCAGGTGCAGATCCCACGCCTGCCCTCGGCGACACTTCTTCACGCATGCCCTGGTGGAGCCGATCGGTCGATTCGACCTATCTCACCGGCAAGCGGGTTTTCATCTTTGGCGATGCGACTCATGCGGTTGCCGCCGCGCGGATCGCCCGGGAAGAGCTGGGCTTCGAGGTCTGCGGGCTTGGCTGCTACAACCGCGAATTCGCCCGCGAAATCCGCGCCGAGGCAAAACGGCACGGGCTGGAGCCACTGATCACCGACGATCACCTAGAGGTTGAGGATGCCATCGCCGCCGCCTCGCCCGAACTGGTGCTGGGCACGCAGATGGAACGGCACATCGCCAAGCGGCTGGGCCTTCCCTGCGCGGTGATTTCAGCTCCCGTCCACGTGCAGGATTTCCCGGCTCGCCATTCGCCCCAGATGGGGTTCGAAGGCGCAAATGTGATTTTTGACACCTGGGTACACCCGCTGGTGATGGGCCTCGAAGAACACCTGCTGACAATGTTTCGCGAAGACTTCGAGTTTTCCGATGAGGCCGGGCCATCGCACCATGCTGCGCATTCGCCGCGGGCCTCCGCAGCCAATATCGAAACCGCAACCACGGTGGCGGATTTCGATGAAGGGCCTCTGGTCACAGCGCACGATGGCGCGATCTGGACGGATGAAGCCCAGCGCGAACTGAAGAAAATCCCGTTTTTTGTTCGCGGCAAGGCACGCCGCAACACAGAGGCTTACGCCGCCGAGCAAGGCTGTGAGCAAATAGACCTCGAAACGCTCTACGATGCGAAGGCTCACCATGCACGGTAAAGTTCCAAATCCGCAGGCACACACAGTCAATGCACCCGTGCGGGTTGCGATTGTCACGCTCGACAATCACCTGAAAGGCGCAGTCGATCGTGCCGAGACGGTACTTTCGCGCGATAACATCGCGCTTTCGCTGCATGCCGCCTGCGACTGGGATCGGTTGGGCGATACGCTCGACGATACGATCAACGCGATTGCCAAGGCAGATATCGTGATCGTGACGATGCTGTTCCTCGATGATCAGATGCGCGCGATACTCCCGGCGCTCGAAGCGCGGCGGGAAGATTGCGATGCAATGGTCTGCCTGATGTCGGCAAGTGAGATTGTGAAGCTCACCCGCATGGGCAACTACCGCATGGACGCCCCGGCCAAGGGTCCAATGGCGCTGCTCAAGAAATTGCGCGGATCGGGCAAGCCGGGTGCCAGCACAGGTGAGGGACAAATGAAGATGCTGCGGCGTCTGCCCAAGATCCTCAAATTCATTCCTGGCACCGCTCAGGATGTGCGCGCCTACTTCCTCACGCTGCAATATTGGCTGGCGGGTTCGGACGAGAATGTCGTCGCCATGGTGCGTGCGCTAATCGACCGGTATGCCGACGGAGATCGCGCAGCGCGACGCGGAACAACCGAGGCCAATGCACCGCTCGAATATCCCGAAATCGGCGTCTACCATCCCGGCACCGAGCAGCGCATTTCCGAAAGTCTGCGAATCCTGCCAAGGGCGTCCAAGGCAAATGGCGGAGGCAAGAACGGCACAGTTGGTTTGATCGTGCTGCGTTCCTACCTGCTTGGCCGCGATGCTGGCCATTATGATGGCGCGATTGCTGCATTCGAAGCGGCAGGGCTCAAGGTCGTGCCGGTCTTTGCAGGCGGTCTCGATGCGCGTCCTGCAATCGAGAAGTTCTTTGTCGAAAACGGCAAGCCGACGGTCGATGCGATCGTCAATCTGACCGGTTTTTCGCTGGTCGGTGGCCCGGCCTACAACGATTCAAAAGCAGCGCGTGAAGTGCTGGGCAATCTCGATCTGCCCTATCTCGCTGCACATGCCGTTGAGTTCCAGACGATCGAGGAATGGGCCTTGCGCGACCAGGGATTGCTGCCGCTTGAATCCACCCTGATGGTCGCCCTGCCCGAGCTCGACGGATCGATCGCCCCGAGCGTCTATGGCGGACGCGCTCCTGTGGGCGGCCAGCCTTGCAAGGGCTGCGACCGGCATTGCGTACGGCCGGTCACTGATAACGTCAGCGCGATGCAGGGCTGCCCTGAACGCGCAGAGGCGCTGGCGGCGCGCACCGTCAAGCTGATCCGGTTGCGCCGGTCAGAACGGTCAGAGCGCAAACTTGCGGTCGTGCTGTTCAACTTCCCGCCCAATGCAGGGGCCACCGGAACCGCTGCGTTCATGGGCGTGTACGAATCGCTTTTCGCCACGCTTCAACGGCTTGCCGCTGAAGGTTACACGGTCGAAGTCCCCGAAAGCGTCGATGCGCTGCGCGAGGCGGTGCTGACCGGCAATTCGGAACGGTACGGCACGGATGGCAATGTCGCCGCGCGCATCCCCGCTGACGAGCATGTGCAGCGCGAACCTTATCTTTCGGAAATCGAAGCGCAATGGGGCCCGGCCCCTGGCAAAGTGCAAAGCGATGGCAAATGCATCCAGGTGCTGGGCGCGTTTTTCGGCAACGTGTTTGTCGGCATCCAGCCAACCTTCGGTTACGAAGGCGATCCGATGCGGCTGCTGTTTGAAGGCCGCTTCACTCCGACCCACGCATTCAGCGCGTTCTATCGCTGGATCAGGGAAGATTTTGGTGCCCATTCGGTGCTGCATTTCGGCACCCATGGCGCGCTCGAATTCATGCCGGGCAAGCAAGTCGGGATGTCGGGGAAATGCTGGCCCGAACGCCTGATCGGCGACCTGCCGAACTATTATCTCTACGCTGCCAACAACCCCTCCGAAGGAATGCTGGCAAAGCGGCGTTCGGCTGCAACCCTCATCAGCTATATGACACCGCCGCTGGCGCAGGCCGGCCTGTACAAGGGCCTCGCTGAACTCAAGGCGAGCGTTGAGCGCTGGCGGATGACCGGCGACGACGCCGATAGCAAAGCCGAACGCGCCGATCTTGGCGAATTGATTGCCGACCAGTGCGACGCACTCGACATCGAATGCGGCGACATCACCGATCTGTCTGCGCGGCTGTATGAGCTTGAAAAAGCGCTGATACCGCATGGGCTGCATGTGCTGGGCCGCAACCCCGCGGGCGAGCAGCGCGAAGAGATGCTCGACGCCATGATGGAAGCGGCGGCCGGGACCGACACCGCGATGACCCGCGAGGACCTGGGTCGCAAGCTCGATTCCTGCGACGAGCTTGGGTCGCTGATCCACGCGCTCGATGCAGGCTATGTCCAGCCCGCGCCGGGCGGCGACATTCTGGCCAATCCCGATGTGCTGCCCACAGGCCGCAATATTCACGGGTTCGATCCGTTCCGCATGCCGAGTGCCTATGCCTGCATTCAGGGCAGCGACCAGGCCGAAAGCCTGATTGCAAGGCACCTCGAGAGTGGCGAGCCCTACCCTGAAAGCATCGCGATGGTGTTGTGGGGCACTGACAACATGAAGAGCGAAGGGGTTCAGATTGCGCAGGCGATGACCCTGCTCGGCGCTCGGCCCCGGCGTGACAGCTATGGCCGGCTTTGCGGCGCCGAACTGATCTCGCTTGACGAGCTCGGCCGCCCGCGGATCGATGTGGTGGCGACGCTTTCAGGAATTTTCCGCGACCTCCTGCCGCTGCAGACCCGGATGCTTGCCGAAGCCGCGCTGCTCGCCAGCATGGCCGACGAGCCGCTCACATCCAACTTCGTACGCAAGCATACGCTTGCTCAGCAGGAAAAGATGGGCTGCGACATCGAAACCGCTGCCCTGCGCGTCTTCTCCAATGCCGAAGGCGCCTATGGCGCCAACGTGAACCAGATGATCGATGGCGGCACCTGGACCGATCCCGATGAACTCGCCAACGCGTTCGAGATCAACAAGGGCTTCGCCTACGGCGTCAAGGGCGCTCCTGTGCAGCAGCGCGAATTGCTGCAAAGCGTGCTCAAGGACGTCGATTTCACCTACCAGAACCTCGAAAGCGTGGAACTTGGCCTCAACGATGTTGACCAATACGTCGACGGACTTGGCGGGGTCACCCGTTCGATCGCGAAAGCCAAGGGCAAGCAAGCCCCGGTCTACATCCTTGATGCGACCCGCGGCAAAGCCAAGGTGCGCACTCTGTCGGAACAGATCGACCTCGAAGCACGCACCCGCACGCTGAACCCCAAGTGGTTCGAAGGTCTTCTGGAGCACGGTTACGAAGGCGTGCGCGCGATCGAGGGCCACGTAAACAGCACGTTCGGCTGGTCGGCCACGACTGGCGAGGTCAAGCCGTGGGTCTACCAGAAGATATCCGAGACATTTGTGCTCGATGAAACAATGCGGCGCCGGCTTGCCGAGCTCAATCCGAAGAGCTCCGCACGCGTGGCAAACCGCCTGCTCGAAGCGTGCGATCGCCAGCTGTGGGAACCCGATGCGGAAACCCTCGCAGCCCTGCGCGATGCCAGCGATGAACTCGAAGACCGCCTTGAGGGCGTTCTGGTTGGCGAATGACTAGGAAGGGATACCATACGTCATGAACCTCATGAATAAGAACGCGACTTTCGACCGCCCCGACGGCGAAGGCTCCGTCCAGGTCCAGCTTGACCCGGAAGACAAGATCAAGGGCGCAAAAGTGTTTGCGGTCTATGGCAAGGGCGGGATCGGCAAATCGACGACATCGTCGAACCTTTCGGCAGCCTTTTCAAAACTGGGCCACCGCGTCCTGCAAATCGGCTGCGATCCGAAACACGACAGCACGTTTACACTGACCAAGAAGCTGATGCCGACGGTTATTGATGTGCTGGAAACGGTCGAATTCCATTCCGAGGAACTTCGCCCCGAAGACTACATGTTCGAGGGGTATAACGGCGTTATGTGCGTGGAGGCGGGCGGTCCCCCGGCGGGCACCGGGTGCGGTGGATATGTGGTTGGCCAGACGGTCAAACTGCTGAAACAGCACCACCTGCTCGAAGATACCGACGTGGTGATTTTCGATGTGCTGGGCGATGTGGTGTGCGGCGGATTTGCCGCGCCGCTGCAACATGCCGAGCGCGCGCTGGTTGTCGCCGCCAACGATTTCGACAGCATCTTTGCCATGAACCGGATCGTTGCAGCGATCGCAGCCAAGTCCAAAAACTACGAAGTCCGGCTGGCTGGCGTGATCGCCAACCGCAGCCGCGAGACCGACGAGATCGACCGGTTCTGCAATGAAATCGGCATGAAGCGGCTTGCACACTTCCGCGACGTGGATGCGATCCGCCGTTCGCGGCTCAAGAAATGCACGCTGTTCGAAATGGACGATGATCCCGAAGTGATCGCGGCGCAGGACGAATATCTGCGGCTGGCCGCGATGCTCTGGGCCGGAGTGGAGCCAAGCACCGCGCAACCGATGAAAGATCGCGATATCTTTGATTTTCTGGGGTTTGAATGATGGCTACTCGTGCTCCCGATACATTTGAGGTTGACTGCCTCGTGCGCTCGCACAGCCGCCCTGCAACGCCGCTCGCCAGCGGTTACGCAGACCGGCGCGAGGCGCTGGCGACCTATTTCGACAGCACTGCGCGTCAGGCATGGATCGATCTTACGTCGGACAAGAAGGTCAGCGGAATTCGCGCCACCGTGCGCGCCGGGCGAAACGAGATGCGCGACATCCTGCTCGACTGGCTGCCTGTTGACCTGCGACGCACCCGTGTTCTGGATGCGGGTTGCGGCACGGGTGCGCTCTCCATTGCGGCGGCCTGTCGCGGAGCCAACATGGTCGGCGTGGATGTGGCCGGCGGACTGGTCGAAGTAGCCCAGGAACGCGCGCCGTCGTTTACCGGTCATGGTCGTATTCACTGGGAAGCGGGTGATATGCTGGACCCGGCGCACGGCGCGTTCGAACACGTGGTGGCGATGGATTCGCTGATCCATTACGAGCTTGAAGACCTCGGCGATGCGCTGGCGCAGCTGGCTTCGCGCACGACCCGATCGATCATTTTCACCTTCGTTCCCTACACCCTGTTTCTGGGTACGCTGAACAAGGTCGGCAAGGCGTTCCCGAAAAGCGATCGTTCGCCTGCCATCATTCCTATTGCTGAGCGTCAGCTGCGAGATCGTCTGGCCTCCATCCGGGGCTGGGATGTGACCCGCACACAGCGCGTCTCCAGCGGATTCTACACCAGCCAGGCGATGGAATTGGTGAGGCGTTGATGAGTTCTGCGCCCTCCCCTTCCCCGAAGCCTCGTTCGCCCACTTTCGCGGAGATCGCGATGGCGTGGCTGCCGTTCGCGGATGCGGCCAGCGTCGATCTGCCGCTGGGCCGCCTGCTGCGGCTGGCGCTGTTTCAGGTGAGCGTGGGCATGGCGATGGTGCTGCTCAATGGCACGCTGAACCGGGTGATGATCGTGGAATTGGGCGTACCCACCTTCCTTGTAGCGATGCTGATTGCCGCGCCGCTGGTGGTCGCACCGTTCCGTGCGCTGATCGGGCACCGTTCCGACACGCACAGGTCGGTTCTGGGATGGCGCCGCGTTCCCTATATCTGGTTTGGGTCGCTGCTGCAGTTTGGCGGACTTGCCATCATGCCGTTTGCGCTGATCCTGTTTGATCGGCCCGAAACGTTTACTGTTGCGACCATTGCGGCGGCGGGTGCCTTTCTGCTGACCGGAACCGGCGTGCATGTGACGCAGACCGCCGGTCTTGCACTGGCGACCGATCTTGCGCCCGAAGACAAGCGCCCGCGCGCAGTCGCGCTGTTGTATGTGATGCTGCTGCTGGGCATGATGTTTGCCGCTTTCGTGATTGGCGGGCTGCTGATCGACTTTTCGAACACCCGACTCGTTCAGGTCATTCAGGGCGCTGCGGTGCTGACGATGTGGCTGAACATAGTCGCCCTGTGGAAGCAGGAGCCCCGCAACAAGGAACTGACCGCGCCCGACCGCGAAACGCCCACCTTTAGCGAGCTGTGGAATGGGTTTGTGCGCGATGGCTACAACGCCCGACTGCTGACCGGCATCGGCATCGGTTCAGCCGGGTTTGCGATGCAGGACGCCCTGCTCGAACCGTATGGCGGCGAAGTGCTCGGCCTCAGTGTGGGTGCAACCACCGGGCTGACCGGCGCCTGGGCGCTGGGCGCGCTGGTCGGCTTCATGCTGTCGGGCCGCTCGCTCGACAAGGGGACCGATCCCCTGCGGATTGCAGGCGCTGGTCTTGTCACGGGGATCGCCGCCTTTCTGATGGTTGTCTTTGCCGCACCCTTTGCATCGCCGGAAATGCTGTTTCTGGGCGCGATTGCGATCGGGATGGGGCTTGGCCTGTTTTCGGTCGGCACCCTGATCGAAGCGATGAACCTTGCGCGCAGCGAAACCGCCGGACTGGCGCTGGGCGCCTGGGGCGCGGTGCAGGCGACCTGCGCGGGCGCAGGGATTGCTCTTGGCGGAGGCATTCGCGATGGTATCGCCGCCCTCGCGATAAGCGGCACTTCATCCGCTACACCCATCATCACCGGGGCCACCCGCGCCACGGGTTATACATCCGTCTACATCATCGAAATCCTGCTGCTTCTGGCAGGCCTCGCCGCGATTGGACCGCTTGTCGGACGGACCCGCAGATCCACGATCGCTTCCATGGAAGGCGCGCAGCAGCAATTCGGTCTGCGTGAATTTCCGACATGACCGCGCCTGCCCTCTTCAAACGGACATCCGCACCGATCCTACGGAGGACCATGAAATGAATGCCACCTACATTGCCGGCACCTTCGATGTTGCCGAACTCGCTTTTTTCCTGTTCTTTTTCTTTTTCATCGGGCTGGTGGTTTATCTCAACCGCGAAAGCCGCCGCGAAGGCTTTCCGCTTGAGGACGAGCTGACCGGTGTTCTGGAGCCGGGTCCGCTCGCTCCGGCAGAGAAGAAGGTCTTCAAGTTGCCGCATGGCCGCGGAGTCTACATTCCCGAAGACGTTCCGCGCGATCCGGTCAAAATTGCAGCCGTACAGACCTTCAAGGCGGGCGGTGCGCCCTACACGCCCACCGGCAATGCTATGAAGGACGGTATTGGTCCGGCGGCCTGGGCCAACCGGGCAAAATATCCTGATCTGACCTTCGATGGTCGCCCGCGCATCGTGCCGATCGGCGACAGCCACGAAATCGAGATCGCGCCCAAGGATCCCAATATCATCGGCTGGCCGGTTTATGATGCCAATGTCGAGCTCGTGGGCAAGGTTAGCGACATCTGGGTCGACCAGGCGGAACACATCATCCGCTATATCGAGGTTGAAACCATCGCAGGTGACAGGGTGCTGGCACCGATGTTCGTCACCGTCGTCCAGACCAAGGGTCTGTTGTCCGGGATACTTTCGGACAAGCCCGAACTGGTCCAGATCGATGCGATCACGGCGGCCCAGTTCGCCGATGTCCCCCGGATTGAAATGCCGGGGCAAATCACCCGGTACGAAGAAGACCGGATCATGGCCTATTACGGTGGCGGCTACATGTACGCCACGCCAGAACGCGGAGAACCTGTACTATGAAACTGGAGAGGGATCATCCAGCCATTACCGAGGCTGACGGGCCCAGCGCCGATGGCGACCCGATGGGTACGCCGGCACCGGATGAACGCGTGCTGTGGAAGGGCCGGCCCAATCTGCCGGTCCTCACCCGCACAGCCTTTCACATGGGCAGCTATGCCATCTATTTTACCGTGATGGTCGGCCTTGCGCTGGCGTTCGGCAACACCAGCAGCGCGCTGTTCCTGGCCGGAGCCGGGTTCGTCGGCGCGTTGGTGCTGCAACTTATCGCGTGGTACAGCGCGCGCTCCACGCTGTATATCCTTACCGATACCCGGCTGATCATGCGGATTGGTATGGCGATCGAGACGCGGGTCAACATTCCCCTGAAGCATATTCGCGCCGGGCATCTGAACATGCGCGGTAGCAAACATGGCGATATTGCCTTGGAACTGAACGGTGACCGGCTGCTCGGCTATGTGATGTTGTGGCCGCATGTGCGCCCGTTCCACATCAATCATCCCCAACCGATGCTGCGGGCTGTGCCCGATGCGCAAGCCGTGGCAAAGCTGTTGGCTGAGGCGTGTGCGCAATACAATGAGATCGAGAACAACTTGACCGAACCGACCGATACCGTTTCATATGGTGCGCGTCCTGATCGGACTACCGGGTTTGAAGGAGCGACGGCATGATTGTACGTACCTATGAAGAGGACGAATTTCAGGTCCACAAGCTGCCAGTGATGGCAATGGGTATCGTGGTGGCAATCACTCTCGCAATGACGATGTCCGTGAGCTTCGGCTTCTTTGACCGCCAGGGCGTGCCTGCAGAAGTGCGCGCCGCTGACGGTGTGATGTCGGTCGACACGCGCAGCTTAAAATTCTTCGATACGCCAGAAGGCGGTGTGCTCGTCACGGACGGGGCCACCGGCGATGAACTGGCCCGCTATGCCCCCAACACCGGCGGATTTGTCCGCGCGACCGCGCGCGCGCTGATCCAGGGACGGATGGTCCGCGACATCGGCCCGGCTGTGCCGTTCGAACTTATCAGCTGGGACAACGGCTCGATGACACTGCGCGACACCCAGACCGGGCAAGCGGTAGAGGTCAGCTCCTTCGGAGCGAAAACCAATGACGTCTATAAGGACATTCTCAACAAGGGACGCGACCAATGACATCTACGATAGCTCAGGGATCGGCTATCACTGCGAAGCGGTTTGATACAATCTGCACCATTACGGTTGAGCAGAGCCCCGATCACTTTCACGCTCACGTCGAACTTGCGGGCGACGTGCAGATTGAACCAGGCGACACAGTGTGCGTCCACGGTTCGCCCATCTCCATCGCCTTTGGCGAAAAGGCGGTGTTCGAACGCTCCGCCACGGTGACGCGAGCGGGACCGGTCAAGCGTGCATGGATCAAGATCGCCGCGTATTTCGACTTCGCAGAACTGTATGAAGTCAGCTTCAACCCCGGGAGGATCAAATGAACGCCCACACCCAGATTAAATCTGCAGACAGCGCGGGCATGATCACCAAAGATGATGCGATGGCCATCGCCACGCAGAACACCATGCTGAGCCCGCGGTTCTACACCACCGATTTCGACGCGCTCGACGCGATCGACGTATCGAGCGTGCGGGCTGAATGGAATGGGCTGATCGATGAGATGGTCGGCGATCCCAACAAAAAGCATTTTCGCCACAATGACAGCTTCACCGGCGTGATCGAAGGGCTGGAGCCGGAATTGCGGGCCGAATTCACCGATTTCCTCGTCAGCTCGCTCACCTCCGAATTTTCGGGCTGCGTACTGTATGCCGAAATCGCCAAGCGCACCAAGAACCCGGATGTGAAGCAGCTGTTCAAGCTGCTGGCCCGCGACGAAAGCCGCCATGCCGGATTTATCAATGAAAGCCTGAAGGATGCCGGTATCGGCGTTGATCTGGGCTTTCTCACGCGCACGAAGAAATACACTTTCTTCAAACCGAAATTCATCTGGTACGCGGTCTACCTGTCCGAAAAGATTGGCTACGCGCGATACATCACGATCTTCCGCCATCTGGCCGCAAATCCGCAGAACAGGTTCCACCCGATCTTCGACTGGTTCGAGGAATGGTGCAATGACGAGTTCCGCCACGGTGAAGCTTTCGCCTTGCTGATGCGCGCCGATCCCAAACTGCTGGTCGGCACGAACAAGCTGTGGATCAGGTTCTTCCTCGTATCCGTTTACGCGACAATGTATGTGCGCGACCACGCACGCCCCGTGTTCCACAAGGCACTGGGTGTCGACCCGACCGAATATGACTACAAGGTGTTTTCGGTCTGCAACCAGATCAACCGCCAGGTCTTTCCGGTCGAGCTCGATATCGACAACCCGGCCTTCCGAGCAAAGATGGATGCGCTGCTGCGCGCCGCACGCCGCATAGAGGCGGGCAAGGAACGCGGCGGGATCGCCGGCTTTGCCCAACGGGTGAGCGGGATGGCAGGCGCAGGGTTCAATTTTGCCCGGCTCTATTTCCATCGGACCACGCCCAACACGCTGCCTCAGAAAATCAGGCTGCAACCGGCATGGTAAGCTGGCATGGGCATATTGTGCCGTTCATCGTCACGGTGATGATCTGGTTCGTGGCAACCGGGCTGGTGGCTTGGGCGGACAACCGCGATCGTGCGACCTTTCCCAAGAGCATGATGCTTGGCGGGATCGGCGGAATTGTCGGCCTCATCGTGATACTGCTCGCTTCGCAAAGCGTAGCGGTGATCGCTGTCTATGCCGCTTTTGTCGGCGCACTGCTGGTGTGGGCATGGCACGAAATCGGCTTCCTTACCGGAGCGGCAACCGGCCCCCGGCGCGTGCCCGCCACGCCCGGCGTGCAAGGGATAGAACGCTTCACTCAGGCGAGCGCCACGGTGATCCATCACGAAATCGCGCTGGCGCTGACCGCGCTGCTGCTAATCTCGCTGTCATGGAACCTGCCAAACCAGATTGGCGCGACCGTATTCGTGATGCTGTTTGGCTTGCGGCTGTCGGCGAAGATCAACATGTTCATCGGCGTGCCCAATTCGACCGCGGAAATGCTCCCGCCGCACCTCGCCTATCTCAAGAGTTATTTCGGGCCGAACCGGATGACCGCTCTGCTGGCTGTGTCCACCATTGCGATCTTGGCGATGGCCGGATGGTTCGCATCGCTGGCGATGGCCGCACCGATCGGCAGTGCGGAGATGGTGGGCGCCAGCCTGCTGACGACATTGAGCCTGCTTGGCGTGCTGGAGCATATGTTCCTGGCACTGCCGTTTCGCGATGGGATGCTGTGGGGCTGGGCGTTTCGCCGCCCCGCCACTTCCGCGCCCGCAACCGTCCGCAAATTCGACACACGAGATTGACATGACCAAAACAGGCCCTGGAGGGGGAATAAAGATGGATTACGAGGGGTTTTTCGCCAGCGAACTGGAAACTGTGCGGGAAGAAGGGCGTTACCGCGTCTTCACTGACATCAAACGGCATCGCGGGCGTTTCCCTCACGCGACCCGGTTTCTGGGCGAGGAGACGCAGGCTGTCACCGTGTGGTGCTCCAACGATTACCTCGGCATGGGCCAGCACCCGTGCGTGCTCGAAGCCATGCACGAAACGCTGGATGAATGCGGCGCGGGCGCAGGCGGCACGCGCAATATCTCGGGCACCAACCACTATCACGTAGAACTGGAACGCGAACTGGCCGACCTCCACGGCAAGGAAAGCGCGCTGCTGTTCACCTCGGGCTATGTCTCGAACTGGGCGGGCCTTGGCACGCTGGCCGCGCGCATTCCGGGTTGTGTGGTGTTCTCCGATGAACTCAACCACGCCTCCATGATCGAGGGCATCCGCTATTCCAAGGCAGAGCGCCGCATCTGGAAGCACAACGATCCCGCCGATCTTGACCGGCAGTTGAGCGAATACCCCGCAGACCGCGCCAAGCTGGTGGCGTTTGAAAGCGTCTATTCGATGGACGGCGACATCGCGCCCATCGCAGAGATTCTCGACGTGTGTGAAAAGCACGGCGCCATGACCTATATCGACGAGGTCCACGCGGTTGGCCTGTATGGCCCGCGCGGCGGCGGCATCGCCGAACGCGAAGGGTTGATGCACCGGATCGATGTGATCGAGGGGACGCTGGGCAAGGCGTTTGGCGTCATGGGCGGTTATATCGCGGCATCCGCCAATCTGGTCGATTTCGTGCGCAGCTTTGCCAGCGGGTTCATCTTCTCCACCGCCCTGCCTCCCGCGGTTGCGGCGGGTGCAGCCGCCAGCATCCGGCACCTCAAGAACAGCAACCGCGAGCGCGAACTGCAAAAGGAGCGGGTCGATCAGGTTCGGCGCAAGCTGGATATCATGGGCATCCCGCACCTAGCCAATCCCAGCCACATCATTCCGGTGATGGTGGGCGATGCGCACAAGTGCAAACGCATCAGCGACTGGCTGATGGACAATCACGGCATCTATGTGCAGCCGATCAACTATCCGACCGTGCCCGTGGGGACGGAGCGTCTGCGCATCACGCCCTCACCCGTCCACACCGATGGCGACATTACCCGCCTGATCGACGCGCTCAGCGAAATCTGGTCGCAATGCGAACTGGCGCGGATGGCAAACGCGGCCTGACTTCTCTTGCCCTGGCGGGATTGCGGCAGGCCTGTGAGCGACAACAAAAAGGGCGGCGTGGTTTCCCACGCCGCCCTTCCTGTTTTCAGACTGGCTGAATGCCTTAGAGGCCGGCTTCCGCGAAGATTTCGTTGAACGCCTTGCCAGCGAGACCGGGGTGGGTGACACCCTTTGCAGCAGCAACGTTTGCGTCCATGCCTTCGCCTTCGACGACGATCAGGCCGACCATGCCAGCGGCATAGTGCGGCACGCACTTATAACCGTACACGCCGGGAGCCGGCACGACGTAGCTGACTTCTTCGTTGATCTTGCCTTCCCAACCGGTCACGCCAGCGGGCAGCATGGTGTCGATCGAGGACGACTGGTGGCCCGGATCGGTGGGCACAAACTTGATCGTGTCGCCAACCTTGGCTTTCACGAGCGTGGGCTTGAAGACCTGCATCTTGCTCGAATCATCCGGATCCTTGGAATACATCTGGATTTCGATCACGGTGCCGTTGGCTTCCACTGCGGGCACCGGCTCGACTGCGGGCTCAGGCGTTGCAGTTGCGGCGGGTGCCGTTGCTGCTTCTTCCTGAGCGGGAGCCTGCGCACCGCCGCAAGCGGTCAAAGTTGCAAGGCTGGCAAGCGCCACGGCGCCCATAAGAGTATTACGCTTCATGTTCAGTCTTTCCTTGTGAATTACCTGTGTCCTACCGCGAGGTGCCGGGCCTTAAACCAGAATTACAGCCATTGAAAGCGCCCATTGAAACGGGCGCGAAACAAGACCTGAAACTCAGCTACGCAGATCATCAATGCAAGGTTGCAAAGGCGTTTCCGACAAGGCAGCAATTATTTCGATGCGTGAGAGGGCGCTGGCGGCAAACTCAGGCAGCGGTTGCGATCCTGCCGGTGCGCGCTAAACAGCCGAAATGAAAAACAAAGCCCCCTGGCACGCCCGACTCGCACGCACTCTTGCGATCATCCTGCCGATCTTCCTGATAGCGTGCGCTCTGGGCACGAAATATGGTTTGTGGGACTGGAGCGTGGGCTTGCAGGCTTTCGGCCTTGGCGGGCTGATCCTGACCGGGCTGACAGCACTGATCGCGATCGTTTCGATCATCGTGATCTTGAGGAAAAAGCAGACCGGAATTGGCTCGGCGGTGTTCGGGCTGCTGGTGGCGCTGGGTGTTACGGCGTTCTTCGCACCGATCTTCATGGGCGCAGGCGATCACCCGATCCACGATGTGGCGACCGACACGGCCAATCCACCGCCGCTTTCACCTGCGGTGCTGGCCGCACGGGCGAAGGCAGGAGCCAACCCCATCAACGCCTATGACGTGCCGTTGAGCCAGATTGAGCTGTTCGCCGGGACCGAAGCGCCGCTGGCGCAGAAGACCCATGCCGATATCATCGCCGCCAATTATCCCGAGCTTGAGCCGCTGCCGCTGGGACGCACCAGCACGGACGCGGCGGTAAACGCGTTAGAGCTGGCCATGGCGGACATGGGCTTCTCCAACATCCGCTACAATCGCGATACCGGCACCGTCGAAGGCGTTGCCGAGACATTCTGGTTCGGTTTCAAGGACGATGTCGTTGCCCGCGTGGCCGAAGGGGAGATCGATTTCCGCTCCGTCAGCCGGGTGGGCCGCAGCGATCTTGGCGCAAATGCCAAACGCATCTTGGCTCTGCGCACGAAGGTGGCGGAGCGGTTAAAGCTCTGATCCTCAGTCGCGAAACGTCGCCACCGCCAGCGCGCTGCGCTGGATGACTGTCGCGGCGCACAGCCCGGCATAAAGGTAGGCGATCAGCGCGAAATGCGCCGGGACCAGGCACATCAGCGCGAACACCGCGATGGTCTCTCCGCCCTCGGCAAGGCCGGTTGAGTAAAAGAAGCTCTTCTTGCCATGAGCTTGGGTAACCGCCCTGCGCTCGGCAGCGATGACGGCAAAGGCGAGGAAGCTGACCCCGGTCAGGACGAAACTTGCAACCAGCACCAGCGCGGGCAGCAGGTTCTCAGCGGCCAGCACTCCAAACCCAACCGGCACGGACACATAGAACGCAAAATCCGCAACGATATCGAAATAGCCGCCTAGCGGCGTTGGCCCGCGAGCCCGCGCCACCGCGCCATCCAGCCCATCCGCCACGCGATTGGCGAGGATCAGCGCCAGCCCCCAGCCGAGCGCACCCATCGCAATCGTGAGCGCCCCGCCCAGCCCAAGCACCAGCCCGCCGAGGGTCAGCATATTGGCTGAAACCCCAACCCCTGCCAGCGCACGCCCGGCGGCGTTCAATGGCGGATCGATCAGCGGGCGCAGTTTTGCATCGAACATGATGGTCCCTTCCGCTCAGCCCGCAATGCCCGATGGTGCGAACGTCAGCAGCCCCACCCACGCGCCCGTCATTGCGGTGGCGATATTGCCCGCGATCCAGCTTTTAATGCCAAGTCCGGCGGCCTCGGCCCGGCGTTCGGGGCACAGCGTTCCGATGGTGGAGACCAGCAGGCCCACGCTCGCCAGATTGGCCACCCCGCACAGCGCATAGGTGACGATCAGCAGGCCGCGCTCGCTCAAGGTGCCTTGGGGCAGCGCGGCAAGTTCTAGATAGGCGACATATTCGTTGAGGATTGCCTTCGTCCCCATCAGCCCGCCCGCTGCCTGCGCTTCGGCCCAGGGCACACCGATCAGCCACATCAGCGGCGCAAACAGCCAGCCAAACACCCGCTTCAACGTCAACGGCTCCCCCTCCACCAACGGCAGCAAGGTCAGCGCCTGATCGACCAGTGCGACGAGCGCAAACACCACGATGATGATCGCAATCACGGCGAGGAACAATTGCATCCCATCGAGCGTGCCCTTGACGATGGCATCGATGCTGGATTCGTATTTGAGTTCGCCCTGATCGCCTTCGTCGTCCGCCTCGGTTCCTACGTCGTCAGCCTCACCCGGAACCAACAGGAGCGCGATCATCAATGCAGAGGGCAGCGAGACGAGCGAGGCGGCGATCATGTGACCCACCGCATCGTCAACCGTCTGGCGCAAGGTAGTGGCATACAGGATCAGGATCGCGCCCGAAATGGTGGCCATCGCCAGCACCATGATCTGGAACAGCTCCGCCCGGCTGACGCGCGAGAAATAGGCGCGCACCGCAAGGGGGCTTTCGACCACGCCCAGAAACATGTTGGCCCCTCCCGCTAGGCCCACGACCCCGCTCACGCCCAAGGTGCGGCGCAGCAGGAAGGACAGGCCGTTCACCGCCGCGCGCAATACGCCCCAATGCCACAGCAGCGCGGCCAGCGCGGAAAACACGATCACCAGCGGCAGGATCTGAAATGCGATAATCAGAGGGGGCGCCGCACCATCCGCCAGCGCGAACGGCAGCGGTGCCCCGCCCAGATAGCCAAACATGTAGGATGAACCCTTGAGCGTCGCCTGCTCGATCGCCTGCACACCGCGATTGGCATATTCCATCGCGGACCACACGAACGGCACCCGGATTATCAGCAGCGCCAGCGCCGCCTGCAATCCCAGCGCGCCCGCGATCCAGCGCACAGAGGGCCGGTTTGCGCGGTTCTCGCTCAGCGCCCATGCCATTGCGGTCAGCACCGCGATCCCCGCGATCGGGCGCAGCTGATCGAACCAGTCCACTCGTTCAGATCCCCTCTTTCAATTCACAAGCGCGCCTAACCGCGCCGCCAGTCGTGGTATTTCTCGACCCATTTCAGCAGGCCTTCGGGCTTGTTGGCGCGTTTCCAGTTGCCCGCCGCATACTTGTTGGCCTCGGCCATGGTCGGGTAGGAATGGATCGTGCCGAGGATCTTGTTGAGGCCGATCTTGTGCTTCATCGCCAGAACGTATTCGGCCAGCAAGTCGCCAGCATGGCTGCCGACGATGGTCGCGCCCAAGATCGTGTCCTTGCCCGGCGGGGTGAGCACTTTGACAAATCCTGCCGTCTCGCTTTCAGTGATCGCACGGTCAAGATCGTCAAGATCGTAGCGCGTTACCTCATACTTCACACCTTGCTCGGTTGCCTCGGTTTCGTTGAGGCCGACGCGGGCGATTTCGGGATCGAGGAAGGTCACCGCCGGGATCACGCGGTAATCCGCCTTGAACCGCTTGAACTGGCCAAACAGCGCGTTGACGCTGGCATACCACGCCTGATGGCTGGCCACATGCGTGAACTGATACGGCCCTGCGACATCGCCTGCAGCATAGATGTTGGGGAATTTGGTCGCGAGAAATTCATCGGTGTTGACGGTTTTGTTCGTGTCGATCCCCAGTTCCTCAAGGCCATAGCCGGACAGCCGCGCCTTGCGCCCGACAGCGATGATCAGCGCGTCATAGGGGATGCGCTTTTCCTCGCCCTTGTGTTCGGCCACCAATGCGCCATCGGCGATCCGCACCGCGCGGTGGTTGGTCAGCACCGTGACCCCCGCGCCCTCAAGCGCGGCCTGCGCCAGTGCCGAGACATCATCATCCTCGCGGCCCAGCACCCGCTCGCTCATCTCAACCTGAGCTACCTTCGAGCCGAGGCGTGCAAGTGCCTGAGACAACTCGCATCCAATAGGGCCGCCGCCCAGCACCGCGATCCGTTCGGGCACGCGGTCCAGCTTGGCGAATTCTTCCCACAGGTTCTCGCTGGTCAGAAATGCCGTGCCTTCCAGCCCATCGAGCGGGGGGACAAACGGCTGCGCGCCGCTGGCGATGACGATGCTGCGCGCGGTCAGACGCTGTGTGCCCCCATCCCCATTCTCATCGCTGTTGAGCGCAATCTCCACCGTCCACGGATCGAGCAGCTTCGCGTACCCCTTGACCACATCGACGCCAAGATCGGTGTACCGCTCAAGGCTGTCATGCGGCTCGATGGTTTTGATGATATCAAGCACGCGTGCCATCGTCTGTTTGAAGGGCACTTCGGGTTCGACGGGCGTGATGCCATAACGGTCTGCGTGGCGCATCATGGCGGCGACCTTGGCGCTCTTGATCAGCGCCTTGCTGGGCACGCAGCCGGTGTTGAGGCAATCGCCGCCCATCTCGTTCGCCTCGATCAGCGTCACCTTGGCCTTCACCTGCGCGGCGATATAGGCCGCAACCAGCCCGGCGGACCCTGCGCCGATCACAATCAGGTTGCGGTCAAAGCTTTTGGGCTTTGAAAAGCCGGCATAAACCTTGCGCCGTTTGATGATGCCGATGATCCCCTTGGCGATCCATGGCGCGATGCCGAGCAGCACGAACGATCCGATGACAGCGGGCGATGCAATGCCTGAAAGGCTATCGATTCTCGCCAGTTGCGTGCCAGCGTTCACGTAAACTATCGTGCCCAGCAACATGCCGATCTGGCTGACCCAGGCATAGGTCCACGTCTTTATCCGGGTCAGGCCAAATACGAGGTTGATTACGAAAAACGGGATCGCCGGGATCATCCGGACGGTGAACAGGTAAAACGCCCCGTCGCGCTCCAGCCCGGCATTGATGCTTTTGAGGCGCTCGCCAAAACGGCTCTCAATGGTATCGCGCAGGACATATCGCGAGGCAAGAAACGCCAGCGTTGCACCCAGTGTGGAGGCAAAGGAGACGAGGATCGTGCCGGTAACCACCCCGAACAGCGCGCCCGCCGCCAGCGTCATGATCGCCGCACCGGGAAGCGAGGCAGCAGTCACCGCGACATAGATGGCAAAGAACACCGCAAGCACCAGCGCAGGGTTCTCGGCGTAGAATCCGCTCGCATCTGCCGCGACCTGCTTGATCCCGTCCAGCGTCAGATAGCTTCCCAAATCGAAGATGAAATACGCCGCAATAAGGGCTGCGAGGCCTGCGATGATGATGATCTTCTTCACGGATTCCCCTTGCTTCCTCGCGGTTCGCACACGTGCGTCGCCCGGTTACAGCCGACTTTCATCGCCCGCCTGCCAGCGCTGCGTATTTTGCGATCCAGCGTTTGTCGATCCAGTGCTTCAATCGGGCGACCCAGCGCCCGTGGGCGGTCAACGGGCCATAGCTGGCAATTGCCGCGCCGTCGCCCGTCGCCATCAGATAAAGATTGTTCCAGCGCGGACGGTAGCTGCGCCCCGGCTGCGCGCCCGCCATGACAGCGCGCAGATTGGCAGCGAGCACCGGCCCTGCAAACACCGCATGGACGCCCGAATGGGGAATGTCGCGGTCCGCGCGCGCGGCGACATCGCCGACCGCAAAGATGTGCGGGTGGGAAAGCGAGCGCTGATGCCGGTCGACCGCTATGAAACCGGCGCTGTCGGTTGCAAGCCCGCTGTCCGCCGCCCATTGGGGCGCCCCGCTGCCGAGCGCCGCCACCGCAAGATCAAGCGGTTCCAGCGAGCGTCCGCCTGCGATCAAAGCGCCGCCTTCAAACCCTGCGTCGTGCTCGACCACGGTGATGCCCTGTTGGTCCATCGCGCGTCTTACGCTGGCGCGGACCGGCTCGGAAAGATCGGGCAACAGCCCCTCGGCTCCGGTCATCAACGTAACCTCGGGGCGCGGCGAGGCGCCGGCAAGATTGCGCAGGGCAAAGGCCAGCTCCACCCCGCCCGCACCGCCGCCGATTACCACTATCCGTGCAAGCGCATCGGCGTAATCGGTGCGCCATCCCTCCAGCCGATCAACGAAACGGTCAATCGGGCGAACGTCGATCAGGCGCGGATCGTCGCCCAGAACCTTTTGCGCCCGGCCAATTCCGCCCGTGTCAATAGAGGCGATCTCGAACCCGATGGCGTGCCCACCTTGCGTCTTGATCGACCGCCCATCGGGATCGATCCCGACGCAAGCGTCCAGCACGAGCTTCACCCGCGCCTGCCGTGCGAGCGCGGCCACATCGACCGTGCCCTCATCGCGGGTGTATCGGCCCGCAATCCAGCCCGGCACCATCCCGGAATACCGCAGATGGCGCGACGGGGTAATCAGCATGGCGCGCGGCGCGGGCAGGCCGTTCCTGATCCAGTCGGCCAGCACCGCGACATGCGCATGCCCGCCGCCAACCAGCACAATATCGCTGCTGTAATCGCTCACCCGCGTGCTGCAGACCCGAGCGCCAGCGCCTCTTTCGCCAATTGCTTTATCTGATCGAGGTCAGCATCCTTGGGAGTCAGCCAGCTGCCCCCGCACGCCAACACCTGCGGCAGAGCAAGATAGTCCGCCAGATTATCGGGAGATATGCCGCCTGTCGGCATGAACCGCATTTCGCGAAACACCGATGCAAACGCCTTGAGCATGGGAACGCCGCCCGCAAGGCTTGCGGGGAAGAACTTCACCGCGCGCAGCCCCATCGCATAGGCGCGCTGGACCTCGCCCGCGGTCATGGTGCCGGGAAACACCGGCAGCCCATCATCAAGGCATTGCTCCGCCACCGCATCGACCAGCCCCGGCGAAACAATGAACTGTGCACCCGCATCGCGAGCGGCCTTTGCATGATCGACCGTCAGCACCGTGCCCGCACCCACGATCAGACCGGCATCAGCGGTGCAGATCGCCTCCAGCCCGGCCAGCGCATTGTCGCTGCGCAGCACGACTTCGACCACGCTCAGCCCGCCCGCCTTCAATGCGAGCGCCATGTCGATCGCACGCGCGGGATCGTCGTCGGCAATCAGCGGCACGATCGGAGCCGTATCCAGCCGCCCGAAAAGCGATGCTGTTGTCGGTGATTGCGATGGATGGTGCGCCATTCAAACTCCCTTTGCCGATTGCCCGGTTGCGTCCGCGATACATCCGTGCGCTGCCCTGCGTTCAAGTGCAAGCAGGCCTTCGTCGATTAGTGTGCGCGTCGGTGAAAAGCGGATGTCTGCATCATAGCGGGCCTGCACAAGCCATGCTATCATGCGTCTATTGCAATGAGATCCGTAGCCTTGTCGAGGGTTTGCTGAAGCTTTACCAAAGCTTTGCAGGCGGCGCTGCGTTCGTTACAGAACACAGGTCAAGTGCATCTGCACCGGACCGGCGGGCTATTCATGCCCGGAGCAATCGCAGTTTTGTCAATGCGCGCCGCGCTGATTGGATTATGACTGGCCATGGCCGTTGAACAGCCGAGTTACGGGGACAGGATTCCGTTGGGGAAGTTCTTCCGTACGTTTTTCGATATCCTTCGGCCAGAGGCCAATTTCTACTGGCTTTCCATAATCTATGGCATCGGCATCAGCCTGCTTTCGCTGGCGACGCCAATTTCGGTGCAGATGCTGATCAACACCGTCGCCAATACGGCATTGGCGACGCCGCTGGTTGTGCTTTCGCTGACGTTGTTTGGCCTGCTTATGGTGTCCGGTCTGCTCTACGCCCTGCGCATCCATCTGATGGAGTTGTTCTCGCGGCGTTTTTACGCCCGGCTGGTGGCGGAAATCTCACTGCTGTCGGTCTATGCCAAGAACCCGTTTTTCGGCGATGCCCGCAAAAGTTCGCTGTTCAACCGGTATTTCGACGTGGTCAATGTCGAAAAGGCGATCCCGATCCTGTTCGTGGGTGGCTTTACCGTGGTGTTGCAGGTTTTCGTCGGGTTTGTGCTCGTCTCGTTATACCACCCGTATTTCCTGTTGTTCACGATCATAATGTCGGCGCTCATCTGGATCATCTGGCTGGTCTGGGGTGGGCGCGCCGTGCGCACGGGGATTGATCTCAGCCATGCCAAGCACGCCACCGCCGCATGGCTTGAAACGATTGGCGAATCCAACGGATTTTTCAAATCGCAGCGGCGGATCGACTATGCGCTGGATCGCACCAATTCGCACACCGCCAGCTACATTAACGAGCGCAAGCGGCATTTCCGCCAGCATTTCACCCAGACGCTCGCGTTCCTGACGCTGTACGCCGTAGCCAGCGCCGTGCTGCTGGGCCTTGGCGGGTGGCTGGTGATAAGCGATGAATTGACGCTGGGACAATTGGTCGCCGCAGAACTGGTCCTGTCGACCGCGTTCTTTGGCGTGTCGCAGCTGGGCACGTACTTGACCTATTTCTACGATCTGTGCGCGGCAATTGAGGAAATTTCGCTGTTCTACGATGTCGAACAGGAAGAGCCCGCCGGAGATGATCCGATCAGTGTCGAGGATCATACGCTGGTCTTCAATGGCGTGCGCGGGCGCGCCCGGCACGAGGACGCGGAACTCAACTTTGAAATCCCCAGCGGCGCAATCGTCATGGCAGGGTCCAGCCATCACGGAGTGCAGCGCCTGTTCACCAACATCCTGAAAATGCACGACCTTCCCGAAGGCGGCTTTACGACGATGGGCGGGATCGATTTTCAGGATATCGAGGCGCATAATCTGCGAAAGAATGTGCATGTGCTCGACCGCCCGACATTCGTGGGCATGACGGTGCGGGAATATCTGGGCCTGTCATGCAAGGACACGGCATCAAAACGCATGGTCGGCGCGCTGGAAACGGTGGGTCTTATCGATACGATTTCGACCTTTGACCAAGGGCTGGATACCCCGATTGCCGCGACCGGATGGCCGCTTTCATCGGTGGAGCTGCAGCAGCTGAAACTGGCTAACGCCCTGCTTGAACGCCCGCGCATTCTGGTGCTCAGCAAACTGTTCGACCTGCTGGATGAAGACAACCTCGCCGCGGCGGTGAACGAACTGCGCGAGCAGGCCTTCTCGACAGTGATCTACTTCTCCAACCGGCGCATCGATCTGGGTTTCGACCGGTTCCTGTACCTTGAAGCGAAGCAGCAGCGATACTTCGACAATTTCGACGATTTTTGCCTCGCGCTGAACAGCAAACCGGCATGGATGCCCGGCCGCCCGCGCCCGCTTTCCCCCACTCCTGGCGCGTTGGAGCAACAATAATGTCGACGCTTGAACAGGATATGGCGCACTTTACCGCGCTGCGCGATGTACGGGTGCCGCATATCTTTCGCGCGATATTCTTCATGCTGCTCATCGCTTTCATCGCTATGGTCGCGTTTTTGATTTACGTGCCCTGGGTCCAGACCGCAGGCGGTCGCGGTGTGGTGACCACGCTTAATCCCAATGAACGCCAGCAGGATATCAACGCGCTTGTCCCGGGCCGGATCGAGGAATGGTTCGTGCGCGATGGCAGCGCAGTCAAGAAGGGCGATCCGATTGTACGCATCGCCGATATTGACCCACAACTGATCCAGCGGCTTGAGGCAGAACAGGCACAGGTCGAAGTGCAATTGCAGGCCGCCAAAAGCGCGCTGGCAACCGCACAGATAGATCAGCGACGCATGGCCGAACTGTTCGAGGCCGGGCTGGCCGCGCGGCGCGACTATGAACAGGCGCAGATCCGCGTCGATCAGATGCGCGGCAGCGTGGCAGAGGCCGAGGCCAACCTCGCCCGCACCAATGTCGGCCTTTCGCGTCAGTCGAACCAGCTGGTGACCGCGCCGCGCGACGGATTTATCCAGTCGATCAATGGCGGGGATACGTCGACCTATATCAGTGCGGGCGATATCCTTGCGACCTTCGTGCCGGAAAATTCCGAACGCGTGATCGAGATTTTCCTCGACGGGCGCGATGTTGGGCTGGTGCAGACGGGCGCCCCGGCGCGCATCCAGTTTGAAGGTTGGCCTGCGGTCCAGTTCAGCGGCTGGCCATCGGTTGCGGTCGGCACATTTGCGGGCGCGGTCGTCGCGGTTGACCAGTCGGCGCAACCAGACGGGCGATTTCGCGTCCTGATCCGCGAAGTGGTGTCCGCCAGTGAAGAGCCGTGGCCGACAGAACGCTATGCCCGGTTTGGCGCAACGGTGCAGGCGTTCGTGCTGCTGGAAACGGTGCCGGTGGGATATGAAATCTGGCGTCAGCTCAACAGCTTCCCGCCTGAGCTTCCTTCGGGATCGGGCAGTTCGACGACTGCGGCGGGTTCGACATCATCGACCGGTCAGACACCAAGCAGGCAGGGCGGCTGATCATGGCGAATGCCGCCGGGAAAGGCGTTTTGCTCGGGGCGCTGGGCCTTATCGCGTGCGCCGGCATCGGCACTGCGGGCACGCCTGTCATGGCGCAGAATATCGAACCCGTCGGCGATCCGCTGGCGCAGGCCTTGCTCAATGGCCCGTTATTGCCGGACGAAGTGCTGCGATCTTCGGCGCTCACCTTCCCCAGCATCCTTGAAAGTTTCGAACGCGAGGCTGCCGCGCGTTCCGATCAGCTGGCCGCTGATGGCGCGTTTGACCTGTTGCTGGAGGCAGAGGCGTATGACCGCGTGACCGGCACGTTTTCGGGCGGTTATGTTCAGGGCAAGGCGACCCAGCCGATTGCGCCGTTCGGCGGCGAAATCTTCGGCAGCTATCGCCTGTCAGACGGGCGCTTCCCGATTTACGAAAACTATTACAACACCAACGAGCTCGGCGAATTCAAGGTCGGCGCGCTGCTATCGCTGTTGCGCAATCGCCGGATCGACCAGCGCCGCTTCGATGTCGAGGATACGAAGCTGGCGGCCAGCCAGGCGCGGCTGGATGTGCTGCTGGTGCAATTGAACGTCCAGTTCGAGGCGCTGCGATCCTATTGGAACTGGGTTGCGGCCGGCAATGAAATCCGCGTTTACGAAGAGCTGCTGGAAATTGCCGAGGCGCGCGCCATCGGGCTTTCGCGGCAGGTCAGCGCGGGCGCCATGCCGCGCATCGCGCTCGTCGAGAACGAGCAGAACGTCATCCGCCGCCGCAGCCTGCTGGAAGAGGCGCAGCGCAATTTCGCCACCGCGTCCAATTCGCTGTCCTATTATCTGCGCGACGAGGCCGGCCGCCTGATCGTGCCGAAGCGTGCGCAATTGCCGGACGAACGACAGCTCGCAAACCTGCCTGATATGCAATCACTGCTGGCGGTGGCGCGCAGCGATATTCTCGATCAGCGGCCCGAACTGCGCAACTTTCGCCTGATGCTGGAGCGCGCCCGCAACAAGGTCGCGCTCAGGGAAAACGATCTCAAGCCCAATCTGGATGTGTCGGTTGAGCTGAGCCGGGATTTCGGCCCCGTCGGCGATGGCGGGCCGACCTTTGATTCGACCGATACGGTGGTGGGCGTCACCTTGAAGGTGCCGCTGCAACGGCGCACCGCGCGCGGAGCCCTAGGCCGCGCCGAGGCTGAAATGCGCGGTATCGAACTGCGCGAACAGCGCACCGCCGACCAGATCGAAGTGGAGCTGGACAATATCCTCGCCAATCTCAACGCGGCGCTGCGCCTTGCCACACTTGCCGATGATGAGGTGGAGCAGGCGACCGCGATGGTCGCTGCAGAGCGCAGGCGGTTTACCCTTGGCGCGGGCGATTTTTTCCTCGTAAACCTGCGCGAGGAACGCGCCGCCGATGCGCAGATCCGCGCAATCCGCGCCGATCTCAACGGCAGGCTTGCCTCGGCCAGCTATTCGGCGGCGACGATGAACCTGCCCGAACTGGGGCTGGAATAGGCGCGCCGCAATTCAAGATCGTGGCAGCGCCTTCAGCGGTTCTGCCTGCCCTCGATCAGCCGCTCGACCAGCGAGGGATCGGCCAGCGTCGAGGTATCCCCCAGCGAACCGAAATCGTTTTCCGCCACCTTTCGCAAGATCCGGCGCATGATCTTGCCCGAACGTGTCTTGGGCAGGCCTTCGATAAACTGGATGTGATCGGGCGTCGCAATCGGCCCGATTTCCTTGCGCACCCAGGCGCGCAATTCCTTGTGCAGCGTATCGGAGCCTTCCTCGCCCGCGTTCAGTGTGACGTAGCAATAAATGCCCTGCCCCTTGATATCGTGCGGATAGCCAACGACCGCCGCCTCTGCGACCTTGGGGTGGAGCACCAGCGCGCTTTCGATCTCGGCGGTGCCCATGCGGTGACCCGATACGTTGATCACATCGTCCACGCGACCGGTGATCCAGTAATATCCATCGGCATCCCGCTTGCATCCGTCGCCGGTGAAATACTTGCCCTTGTATGTGCTGAAATAGGTCTGCTCGAACCGGTCATGATCGCCATAGACGGATCGCGCCTGTCCGGGCCAGCTATGGGTGATGCACAGATTGCCTTCCGCTGCGCCGTCCAGCACCGCGCCCTCGCTATCGACGAGTTGCGGCTGAACACCGAAGAACGGTAGCCCTGCGCTGCCCGGCTTCATATCGTGCGCGGCGGGCAGTGTCGTGATCATCACCCCGCCCGTTTCGGTCTGCCACCATGTGTCGACAATCGGGCAGCGCCCGTCGCCCACGACATTGAAATACCATCGCCATGCCTCGGGATTGATCGGTTCGCCCACGCTGCCCAGCAGCCGCAGCGAAGACCGATCGCGGCTGGTCACGAACCCGTCGCCCTCGCGCATCAAAGCGCGGATGGCGGTGGGCGCGGTGTAGAGGATGTTGACCTTGTGCTTATCCACCACATCCCAGAACCGGCCGTGATCGGGATAGTTGGGCACTCCTTCGAACACGACGCCGGTGGCGCCGTTCATCAGCGGGCCGTAAACGATATAGCTGTGCCCGGTGACCCAGCCGATATCGGCGGTGCACCAGAAAACTTCACCCGGCTGATAATCGAACACGTAATGGAACGTCGCAGCTGTCCACACGCCGTATCCGCCGGTGGTGTGCAGCACGCCCTTTGGTTTGCCTGTAGAACCGGACGTGTAAAGGATGAACAGCGGGTCTTCGGCGGCCATCGGCTCGCACGGGCAATCCGCGTCAGAGGCGACTTCGTGGAGCCAGTGATCGCGGCTCGGCTGCATCGCGATATCCGCGCCGGTGTGGCGCACCACCAGCATCCCGTCGATCGGGGTATCGTGATCCGGCTCAGCCAGCGCGGCATCGACATTGGCTTTCAACGGCACACGTTTCGTCCCGCGCAACCCCTCGTCGGCAGTGATTATGAAACGGCTGCTACAATCCTCGATCCGCCCGGCCAGCGCCTCGGGAGAGAAGCCGCCGAACACCACCGAATGGATCGCCCCCAGCCGCGCGCAGGCCAGCATCGCCAGCACGCCTTCGATGATCATCGGCATATAGATCGTGACGCGATCGCCCTTTGTCACGCCCATCGCCTTCAGCGCGTTGGCCATGCGGATCACTTCGCCGTGCAATTGCGCGTAGGTCAGCGTGCGGCCGGGCGATGCGGGATCATCGGGCTCGAAAATCAGGGCGGTGGTCTCGGCGCGGGTCGCCAGATGCCGGTCCACCGCATTGTGGCACAGGTTCAGCGTGCCATCGGCAAACCACGCAATCTTCGGCGGGTCGAAAGACCATTCGCCCCCTTTTGTCGGGGGTTTAAACCAGTCGAGCCGCTGCGCCTGATCCAGCCAGAACGCATCGGGCGCTTCGATGGAGCGGCGATAGAGGTCGGCATAACCCTGCGAAGTGCAATGGGTCTCGCGTGGCGTTGGCGGACGCTGGACAAAATCGTTCAAGGTCTCTCTCCCTTTTGCGCGACTTTAGGCGGTGCAGCGCCCGCCTGTCCATGTTTTGCAAGGTCGCCTGGCGTATCGATATCGCTGAGCCATTCGGGCGGGCAGGTAATCGCCACCCCATGAGCAAGGATCGCGCGCGCGCCGAGATCACCGCTCAGCCGGGCAAGCGCCACCAGCCGGTCGGCGCCGAATGCAGCGGGCGGCATCCGCGCTCCCTCCGCCTGCGAGACGATGATCGCATCCGCTCCAGCCGCCGCGATGCGGGTGGCGAGTGCCGCGAAATGTTCAGGCGGAACCAGTGGCATATCGGCCAGCGCGACGAGCAGCGCCGTGCAACCGGCATCATGCGCAAGCTGCGCGGCAAGCGCGACTGACGTGCCCATCCCCTCGTCCGCGTGCGGGTTGATCGCGGCATCGAAGCCACTGGCCCGCCACGCGGCCTCGCACGGGTGATCGGGGGCCGAGGCGATGACCCAACGGCGGGTAAAAATGCCCGGCGGCACTGCGGCGCACACCGCCTCGCCCAGCATCCGCCCGCGGAACATCGCCGTAAGTTTATCGCCTGCGCCAAAGCGACGCGATGACCCCGCTGCCAGCACAGCGATGGCAATGCTCGCGTCAGCCAAAGACAGCCTCGAAATCGCATTCCCGAAAATCGCTGTCCTGATAGGCGCGGATCACCTGTGCCAGCGTGGAAAGGGCCAGCGTGCGCGGATCGCGGGAGGAATGGAACAAGCCGATGGGAGCGTGGATCGTGGCGATTTGCGCCTCGCTCACGCTCCGCGTCCGCAATGCGGCGCTGCGCATCGCATGCGCCTTTCGCCCGCCCATCGCGCCAAGGTAGAAATGCGGCAGGTCGAGCGCGCGCGCGATCAGCTCGATCTCCCAATCGTGATCGTGGAACAGGAACGCGAAAGCGGTCCACGGATCGCTGGTGAGCAGGTCGGTCTGGCTGCGCCGTTCGATCAGCCGTGCGGACACGCTATGACCCCCCAGCGCTGCGACAATGCGATCGTCCGGCGTCAGCACATCGGTAGCGCATCCCAGCGTGACCGCCTGCATTGCGAGCGCCTCTACGCCTGCACCATGCCCGATGATCGCAAGGCGTGGCCCCGGCCAGTGCCCGAACGCGCCCGAATGGTTCTTTGTGTCAAATTGTGTTGGCTGCCAGCACGCGGTAAACGCCACTCGCCCCAATTCCAGCACCAGCGAAAGCGGCTGTCGCGCCGCGATTGCGCTGAGGCACTGCCCGACCATCGGCGTATCATTCAGCGGCTCGAAATGCAGGTCCAGGCCGCCCCCGCACGGCAGGCGAATGTCGAGATAGGGCGAACCTGCGCCAAATCGCACCATGCGCGGCGCGTTTGCCGCCAGTGTGTCGAGCGCCTCTGCGACGACCGCGTTTTCAATGCAGCCGCCCGAAAGCGACCCGGCAAAGCTGCCATCCGCCGCCACGCCCATGATGGTGCCGGGTTCTCGCATGGACGATCCCTCCACCGCGCAGACCAGCACCAGCACGCACGGCTGGCCGCGCCCTTGCGCTTCATCGAGGAAGGTCAGAACCTCGAACCAGTCGGTCATCGCAGCGGTGCGGCGCTATTGGCTGGTGGAGGCAAGGTAGGCGACAATCGCCGCGCGCCGCTCGCCATCGGCGACGCCGCCAGCGATCATATCGGTGCCCGGCACATAACCCGCCGGATTACCCAGAAACCGGTCGAGCGAAGCGCGGTCCCACGTGATGCCCGATCCCGACAACGCATCGCTGTAAGAATAGTCCGCCACCGCGCCGGCTTTGCGCCCAATTACGCCATGCAGGTTTGGCCCGGCCATATTGGCCCCGCCCTTGTCCGCATTGTGACACCCGGTGCAGGCCTGAAACGCATCCTCGCCCAGCGTGACGAGATCGACGCTGCCTGTGCCATTGGCTGACGATGCCTTTGCCATTGTGGCATTGGCCGCCGCAGCGGAGACAGGCGCTCCGGGTTCGCGCACGATGATCTGTTCGACCACCGGCGTAGGCTCGCTTTGGGAGCAGGCTGCAAGCGTGCCGGTAGCCATCACTGCAAGCAGGTTGCCTACGCTTACCCTGTCTCTAAGCATGGTTTGTGTCCTCTTGCCCTCTCACGCGAACTGCTTTGCAATCGGCAATTCGCGCAGGCGTTCGCCCGATGCCGCAAAGATTGCATTGGTCAGCGCAGGCGCGGCGGGCGGCAGGCCGGGTTCCCCAGCGCCGCCGATTGGCACGTCGCCGCTATTGATGAAATCGACCGTGATTTCGGGCACCTCGTCCATCCGCAACATCTTGTAATCATGAAAGTTGCTCTGCTTGATCGCGCCATCGGCAAGGTCCAGCTCACCATACATTGCGGCGGTCAGGCCATACACGATGCCGCCTTCGATCTGGTTGCGAAACCCATCGGGATTAACGACATAGCCCGCATCGCAAACCGCCCAGATGCCGGTCATCTTCGGTTTGCCAGAGGTCATGTCGACCTCAATCACTTCGGCAACGATGGTGCCGAAACATTCGACAATCGCCACGCCTTTTGCGGTTCCTTCGCGGCGCGGCTCGCTCCAGCCGGAAATGTCCGATACCCGTTTCAGCACGGCGGCGTGACGCGGCGCATCCTGAAGCATCGCAAGGCGGTATTCCACCGGATCGGCATTGGCGGCGTGCGCGGTTTCATCGATAAAGCTCTCCACGAACCAGCCATGCTGCGAATGATCGACCGATCGCCACGCGGCAAATGGCAGGTGCAGCGGAGCCTCGGCCATGCGCACGCTGGTGTTGGGAATGGCATAGATGGCGGGCACGCTCGCCTCTGGCGGGTCGTTGCGCTGGGTGAATACATTGTCCCACGCAGCCAGCTTTCCGGAATCGTCCAGACCGGCGCGAAACCGGCTGAGTTCGGCGGGGCGATACAGGCCTTTTTGTGTGTCTTCCTCGCGGCTCCAGATAGATTTGACGGGGTATCCGGCTGCCTGCGCAATCCGCACCGCCATCGTCGCATATACCGCCTCCAGCCGCCGCCCGAACGATCCGCCCAGATAGGGGTGGTGGACGGTGATGTCGTCCTTGGCGATGCCGGTGGCCTCGGAAATGGCCGTGCGCACCATGAGCGGAACCTGCGTGCTCGTCCACACGTCACACTTG
>JBBRVR010000022.1:0-40072 GCA_038246695.1 Sphingomonadales bacterium | reverse complement strand
GGAGACCGCGGCGGTTATAGCGGCGGTGGTGGCGGCGGCGGTGATCGCGGCGGGTTCAGCGGCGGCGGCAATCGCGGCGGCGGCGGTGGTGGCGGCGCAGCTGGAGGCGGTTTCAACCGTATGCCTGCACAGGTCGTCGGCACAGGCAAGGGAACCGTAAAGTTCTTCAACGCCCAGAAAGGCTTTGGCTTCATCCAGCAGGAAACCGGCGGCGAAGATGTGTTTGTGCACATCAGCGCGGTTGAGCGTGCCGGGCTTGAAGGCCTTGCCGAAGGGCAGGAGCTGGAATTCAACCTGGTCGATCGCGGCGGCAAGGTTTCTGCCCAGGATCTTCAGGTGGTTGGCGACGTGATAGCTGCCCCGCAGGCAGCTGCTGCACCTTCGCGTGAACTGACTGGCGAGAAGGCCAAAGGGACCGTCAAATTCTTCAATGCGATGAAGGGTTTCGGATTCTTGGTGCGCGATGACGGCCAGCCTGACGCATTCGTGCACATCAGCGCCGTTGAGCGTTCGGGGCTTTCCGCAATCAACGAGGGCGAACGGTTTGAGTTCGACCTCGAAGTTGATCGACGCGGGAAACACTCGGCGGTCAACCTGGTCCCCGTGCAGGAGTAAGCCTGCACCACCTCCAGCCGTTTGACCTCAAGTCAGAGCGGCCTTATCTATTCGAATGGCGGCTCTGCAAGGGGCCGCCATTTGCTTTTGCGCCGTTTGCTATTGTGTCGCACGAAGCGACCTGAACATTTGGGATTTTGCCGATGTCGACTACGCCGATTACGCCGCTTATGCCTGTCTATCCGCGGTGCGGAGTGCGCCCCGTGCGGGGAGACAATTGTCACCTGATTGATGAGGATGGCACGCGCTATCTCGATTTTGCGAGCGGGATCGCCGTCAACCTGCTTGGCCATTCGCACCGCGGCCTGATCGAGGCGATCCAGAGGCAGGCCGAAACCTTGATGCACGTCTCCAACCTGTATGGCAGCCCGCAGGGCGAAAAGCTGGCGCAGCAACTGGTCGATGCGACCTTTGCCGATACGGTGTTCTTCACCAATTCCGGTGCGGAGGCGGTGGAGACCGCGATCAAATGCGCGCGCGCCTATCACCAGAATGCGGGTGAGCATGGCGATGCGAACCGGTTTGAGATGATCACCTTTGCCAATGCGTTTCACGGGCGCACGATGGCCACGATCAGCGCGTCAAACCAGACCAAGATGCATCACGGCTTTTCGCCGTTGCTCGAAGGATTCAAATATGCCGAGTTCGATGATCTGGAAGCGGCCAAGGCGTTGATTGGACCGAACACTGCCGGTTTCCTGGTCGAACCTATTCAGGGCGAGGGTGGCATTCGCCCGGCCAGCCAGAAATTCATGTCCGGTCTGCGCACGCTTGCCGACGAGCATGACCTGATGCTTGTGCTGGATGAAGTGCAATGCGGCATGGCGCGCACAGGCAAGCTGTATGCGCATGAGCATTATGGGATCGAGCCTGACATCCTCGCCTCGGCCAAGGGGCTGGGCGGAGGCTTTCCGCTTGGCGCTTGCCTCGCAACGCACAAGGCGGCGCGCGGCATGACTTTTGGCACACATGGTTCCACCTATGGCGGCAATCCGCTCGCCATGGCGGCAGGCAGCGCGGTGATGGACGCGGTCGCGAATGACGAATTCCTCGCCGAGGTTACTGAAAAGGGCGAACGCATCCGCACGCGTCTGGAACAGTTTATCGGCAATTATCCCGATCTGTTCGAACTGGTGCGCGGCAAGGGATTGATGCTGGGCCTGAAGATGAAGGTCGAAAGCCGGCCCTTCTTCATCCATTTGCGCGACAATCATCAGTTGCTGACCGTGGCGGCAGGGGATCAGACCATCCGCGTAATCCCGCCGCTGGTGATAGGCGATGCCGAGATCGATGAATTCTTCGATAAGCTATCGGCAGGTGCGGCGTCATTCAAGGTGACCGAGGCGGCATGACCAATCCGGGGCCGACGCACCGCCATTTTCTTGATCTGGAGTACGCAGGCGCGGATGCGATCGCCGCGATGATCGTAGATGCGATCGATCGCAAGGCGGCGCGTGTTGGTTGGCCAAAAGGGCGCGCCGACTCTGATGCTCCGCTGGCTGGCCGGGTATTGGCTCTGGTGTTCGAAAAGAATTCAACCCGGACCCGCGTCAGCTTCGATATGGCGATGCGCCAGCTCGGGGGATCGGTTCTGACCCTTGAAGCAGGTTCAAGCCAGCTTGGCCGCGGGGAAAGCATCGCCGATACCGCGCGAGTTCTGAGCCGGATGGTCGATGCGATCATGCTGCGCACCGACGATCACGCCAAGATCGAGGAGATGGCCCGCCACGCCACAGTCCCGGTCATAAACGGCCTCACCGACCGGTCGCATCCGTGCCAGATCGTTGCCGACCTGTTGACCGTGATCGAACATGGGAAGGCACTGCCCGGCCTTGAGCTTGCATGGTTTGGCGATGGCAACAATGTGCTCCATTCAATCCTTGAAGCCGCCGGTTTGATGAAGTTCAACGTGCGCATCGCCACTCCCGCCGGGTATGAGCCAGAGGCAGACTTTATCGAGATGGCACGTTCAGGCGGCGCGAAAGTGACGCTGACGCAGGATCCGGCGGAGGCTGCGCGCGGCGCGGATGTGCTGATTACCGACACGTGGATTTCAATGGGTCAGGCAGACGCCGCCGAAAAACGCGCTGCGATGGAGCCTTTCCAGATCACCAACGCGTTGATGCTTGAGGCCAGCCCCGATGCTCTGTTCCTGCACTGCCTGCCAGCGCATGTCGGCGAGGAAGTGAGCATGGATGTATTCGAAGGGCCTCGATCGGTCGTGTTCGATGAAGCGGAGAACCGCATTCATGCTCAGAAATCGGTGCTGCTCTGGAGTTTAGGGCAGATCAACACCTGAGCTCTAACCCCGACCCCTTCTCGCGCTTTTGCAAGGCAGGGGGTTAAAGCCACTGCCATCCACCACCATATAGCGCGCCATGGAAACTCAAGCTGAAATTTTTGCCGACGGATTGCTCGGCTTCACCCTGCCCGCGCGCAATGCCCGTGGCCGCGTCGTCCGGTTGGACAAGGTTGTCGACGACATTTTGCGCGCGCACAACTATCCCGCACCGATCACCCATCTGCTGAGCGAAGCGCTGGTCCTGACAGCGCTCATGGGTGGCTTGCTCAAGGGTGATGAAGCGCAGATGACCATGCAGGCGCAAACGCAAGGCGGGGTTGTGAAACTTCTGGTGTGCGATTTTCGCGGCGGCGTGATGCGCGGATATGTCGATTTCAATAATGAGGCACTGGAAGGGCTAGGCGCGAATCCGTCGCTGTCGGCATTGTTTGGTGGAGGTTTTCTGGCAATCACCTTCGAAACCGATAGCGGCACCGGCGTCATCGAGCGGTATCAGGGCATTGTCCCGCTGGAAGGCGATACGCTCGCGCAGGCATGCGAGAGCTATTTCAGCCAATCCGAACAGGTGCCCACCCTGATCCGTGTCGCCAGCCGCGCAGGCAGTCAGGGGCGCGTGGCCGCAGGTCTGCTTGTCCAGCATCTGCCCGAGGGTGAAGAAGGGAGAGAACGGCTGCATGTACGGATGGACCACCCCGACTGGGAGCATGTCTCCGTGCTATCAGGGACGATCAGCCATGATGAGTTGCTCGATCCTGCAATATCAATGGAAGCAATTGTGTGGCGATTGTTCCATGAAGAGGAAGAAATTCGCATTCAGCACGGCGGCGCGCTGAGGCAGGGTTGCCGCTGCAACGCCGACTACTACGAATCGGTAATTGCTCGCTTCCCACCTGAAGAACAGGCGCAAATGCGGAACGATAACGGTGTGATCGAAGTTGATTGTGCATTCTGTTCGCGCAAGTATGCGCTAAGTGCGTAGCTATGAAATCATGACGCCTCGCCGCGGTAGATCTTAGTCTCATCGCAATAAGGCTATCATGTTCAAGTGCTGCCAATTATATCTGTCGGAGCGAAGTCCATGCGATCAAACAAAACCATATCATCGGCGAAAGCCGGACTGGCGGTCGCCGCGCCCATGATTGCGGTCGCGCTGTTCGTAGGTGCCCTTCTGGGCGAGACGGCGCCGGTTGCGGCCCAGTCAGACAGCCTTGCGATGCTTCGCAATCTCGCAAAGGGTCAGTGGACGGTCAAATATCGCGATGGCACACGTGATCGCAAGATTTGTGTGAAAACCGGGCAGGAACTTGTGCAATTGCAGCATACGCAGGCGGGATGCAGTCGTTTCGTAGTCGAAGATGCCGCGGCAAAGGTCACAGTGCAATATACTTGCCCAGGCGACGGCTATGGCCGCACCAACATCCGCAAAGAGACCGGCTCGCTCGTACAGATCGAAGGTCAGGGTATTGCATCGGGTCTGCCGTTCCAGTTCGTTGCCGAGGCAAGACGGACCGGTGCCTGCTAAGCGCGAATTGCAAATGGCACGGGCAATTGCATCGCTCAGCCCTTGGGCCTAGCGAATTGTGGCGATGACCGAACCAACACAATCAAGTAAGCGGCCTGTTGCCGTGGTCCTGCTTTCCGGCGGGCTCGATTCTATGGTCACGGCGGCATTGGCGCGTGAACAAGGCTTTGCCGTGCACGCGCTCAGCGTCGATTATGGTCAGCGCCATCGACTGGAGCTTGCATCGGCCAAGCGTATTGCCGAGCGGTTGGGGCTGGCCAAGCAGATTGAGATTGCGCTTGATTTGCGGGCTTTTGGCGGTTCGGCGCTGACCGATGCTATCGACGTGCCCAAATCCGGAGTGGGCACGGATATTCCGGTCACTTACGTGCCCGCTCGCAATCTCGTATTCCTCGCGCTCACCACCGCATGTGCCGAAGCAGCAGGCGCGTGTGATGTCTTTATCGGGGTGAATGCGCTGGATTATTCGGGCTATCCCGATTGCCGTCCGGAGTTCATCGCCAGCTTTGCCGAAACAGCGCGGCTTGGAACCAAAGCTGGCGTTGAGGGTGCTTCGTTCACGATCCACGCCCCGCTTCAGCACATGACGAAGGCTGATATCGCCCGCGAATGCGACCGACTTGGCCTCGATCCTGCGTGGAGCTGGTCATGCTACGATCCGTCTGTGGACGATCGGGCCTGCGGTCTGTGCGATTCTTGCCGCCTGCGCAAAAAGGGTTTTGCCGAGGCAGGAATAGTCGATAGCACACCCTACGCATAATAAAGCGGTGGCTGCGCGTCATCGCTGCGATGGGATCGGGTAGGGGAATTTCGTTGAGCGAAGTCGTAGCGGCGCAAAAGCCGGGGGTTGAGCAGCCTGTCCCGTCCTACAGTTGGTATGCGCTGAGCGTGCTCGTACTGGTGTATGTGCTGAACTTCATCGACCGGCAGATTCTCTCGATCCTGGCAGAGGACATCAAGGCATATCTCGGGGTCGACGATTCCTATCTCGGTTTCCTTTACGGGACGGCATTTGCCGTGTTCTATGCGTTGTTCGGGATACCGCTTGGCAAGCTGGCGGACAGCTGGAAGCGCGTGCGTTTGCTCGCGATCGGGTTGTCGCTGTGGTCGGCCATGACGGCGCTCTCGGGCTTTGCGAAGAACCCTGCGATGCTGACCGTGGCCCGCATCGGCGTGGGTGTGGGCGAGGCGACGGCCAGCCCGTCTGCCTATTCGCTGATATCGGACTGGTTTCCGGCGCGCTTGCGAGCGACCGCACTCGCGATTTATTCGTCCGGGCTGTACATCGGGGGTGGTTTGTCGCTGCTGATCGGCGCGCTCATCAAGGATGGCTGGAACGAGGCATTCCCTGATGGTGGCCCAATGGGCGTTGTGGGATGGCAGGCGGCATTCCTCTCGGTCGGCATCCCTGGCCTGCTGCTGGCATTGTGGGTGCTGACGCTCAGGGAACCGAAGCGCGGCGCCATTGACGGGCTGCACACCGATGAAGACTCTGCACCATTTGCCGGGTTTTTGCGAGAGCTGCTGCAGGTGATCCCCCCGCTGACAATCATTGGTGCAGGGATGCGCGGCCCTTCTGCTCTGGGGATGAACGTTGCGGGGTTGTTTGCATTTGCGGCAATTGCGCTGGGTATGACGATTCTGGTTCCGGCCCCTGCCAATATCATCACGGGCTACGAGGACGGCAGTTGGATGGTGTCGGACCAGTGGCTGTTTCTTGGGGTTGGATACTATGCCGTGTTCAGCTGGGCATCTGGCCTGAAAAGTCGCGATTTGCCGACGTTCAGACTGACTTGGGGATCGCCTGCTTTCATCACGGTGATCATAGGGTATGGGATGGTGGCATTTATCGCTTACACCAACTCTTATTGGGGCGCGCCGTTTGCAGAACGTGCTCTTGGCGCAACCAGTGCAGAGATCGCGGTCCTTCTCGGAGCGCCAGCGGCGGTTGCCGGCTTCCTCGGTGTGATCCTCGGCGGAAGACTCGCCGACGCGCTGCTGGAACGGCGGGAGGATGGGCGGATCTGGGTTATCTTGTTCGGTCTACTCGCGCCGTTGCCGTTCATCTATTTCGCATACACGGCGGAAAGCCGTACTGTATTCTATGTGCTCAGTTTCATGGTCAACATGCTGTCTGCGTCCGCGTTAGGTGCGGCGGCTGCTGCCAGTCAGGCGCTCGTTCTACCACGCATGCGCGGTGTTGCGACGGCAACCTTTTTTCTGGCGACCACGTTGCTTGGCCTCGGGCTGGGGCCATTCATGGCGGGCTACGTTTCCGCCATCAACAACGATGATCTCGGCAAGGGCGTGCTTTCGACGCTAGTGGTCGCACCAATCGGGCTGGCAATGCTGTTGGCTGCAATCAAGCTGGTGCCAGCAGCATCGCGCGGGCTTGTTGCAAGAGCACGCGCAGCCGGTGAAAAGATACCGGGCTGACAATCGTGAGCGCGTAAGCTTGCACATCGAGGTGCGGTAATAGCCGCATCCCAGTGCTTCTGTCGCAATTATTAAGCCCTAGCTTTGCGATCGTGCGTAAGCGCTTGGCTCGGCGGCATCTGAACCGCGGGAGCCTTGGCGCCCGATATGACCCTGTGACCAGTCGCCTTTAGTGGCTGTATGCAAAAGGCAATTGCGGGTCTGGCAATTCAAACGACAGCCTGACCAATGGTCGGATGTTCACTGCATGGGACAGAAGCCCAAATCGAAGCTCGCATGTGCAGACTGCCAGCGCTGCCGGATCAAATGAGGTAGGCCTCATCGATCCTCAGCCAGAGCAAATGCAAGACGATCATAGCGCACAAAAAAGGGGCCGGATTTCTCCGGCCCCTTTCTTTTGTTTGCCTGATGACAAGTCTTACATGCCCGAACCCGGGCCGTAGGTGACTTCCACGCGACGGTTCTGCTGGTTCTTCACACCATCCTGCGTCGGAACGCGCGGCTGCGATTCGCCAAAGGCTTCGCTGCTGATGCGACCGTCGGGGATGCCGCGGCCAGTCATGTAGGAGCGGACCGAAGCGTTACGACGCCCGGCCAGAGCCATGTTGTAGGTCACGCTGCCCGAACGGTCGGTGTGACCCGCGAGCATGACGTTTGCCATGCCGCAGTTAGCGTAGGCCGTAACCGCGCCATCGAGGATGTTCGCAGCTTCTGCAGTGATGGCCGACTGATCGAAATCAAAGAAAACGATGTACGGACCAGTGTTGCAAGGCAGCTTCGGCGCAGCCTGCGGAGCAACCGGAGGCGGCGGCGGAGGCGGCGGAGGAGGCGGAGGAGGCGGAGGCGGCGGGGCCACCGGAGCGCCACCGAAGTTGTAGATGATCGAGCCCAGAATCGAGTGCGAGCTCGGATCCGTGCTGAAATCGCGCCCAAGGGTGTCGACGAAGTTCACGTCCACGCCATTGAAATAACGATACTTCAGGCCGACATCCCAGTTGTCACTGAGCGGGGCGCGAACGCCTGCCAGCAGCTGCCATGCAAGGCCGGTGTCTGAATCATTGAACGCGCCGGGGCCGCTAAGAGCAACAGTCCCGTCGAAATCGACGCGAGCAACACCGATACCACCACCAGCGAAGGCCTGAAGACCATCATCGGGTCCGAAATCGAACATGCCGTTCAACATGAAGGACAGGGCATTGATTTCGCCGGAAGCAGGAAACGAGCCTGTTCCTACGCGAGTGCCAGCGCCGCCAGCGGGGTTGCCCGCCTGCAGGCCGGTCGCACCAGCGGTCAGCTGGTCAAGCGAAGCAGCGCGATAACTGGCTTCGGTTTCGAGGCGGAAAGCACCGAAATCGTAGCCAACAGCCGCACCAAAATCATAACCGACGTCGTAGTCGGCACTTGCCTCACCACCAACTCCGTCGACTTCAAAACTGACGTCTTCGACAATCATAACGCCGCCGTCACCCTGGATATACCACTGACCTTCACGGGCCATGGTGGGTGCGGAGAGCGCGGTCGAAGCCATCGCCATACCAATGACGAGTTTGCGCATTCTAACATTCCCCTTTTTTATAGGATTGATATTCTGGCACGTCCTTATCTTTTCCACTGTTGAGTGGCAAGCAATCAATCGTCACAAACTGTTGCAAGAATACCGCTTTTGTGCATTTCTGGCCGTAAATCCCGTCCGAATGGTCGGTGATCTTTGCGCAAATCTCGCGGGCCAAACGGTCCCGCAATCACGCCTGTTAGGCAATTATCCCTATGCCACGCAACGCCTCGATCAGCGCGGAAAGCATTGCGCGCGCCTCAATGTCGATGACTGCGCCTCCGATCGGCGCGGCAGGCGCTGTGGCACTTTTCCAGCCACCATCATAAAGCAGGTGGCGCCTCGCAGCCCGATCATAGATCATCATACCGTCCAGCGGCGATACGAACACCCAAGCGCCGCCGATCGCCATCGCAATGTCGCCGTCGTGGCCCGCCCAGCTTCCAGATGCATTTTCTGCCACACGGTATGTTGCGCCGTTCTCAACTGTCGCTGGAGGACTGGAAATTGAATCCCCGACGCTGTTTTGCAGCAGCGCGTCAATTGCCTGAAGGGAGTGATTCAGCACGAATTCCTTCTGTGCCTGCCCGGCAAACAACAACGGCAGCGAGAAATTCGCGGTGGTCGAGGGGAATGCAATAGGCTCTGCCATTGGTGTCTCCGTTTAGAACAGTTCAAGAGTGGCGAGCAGCAGTGCGCTCGAATTCGAATAGGTGCCGACCTGGCGCACCCACAGCTTTGCCGGACCGTGCGCGGTGAGCAGCTCAAGGCGCTGCGCATGCGTCAGGACAATGCGCGGTTCGGTCACCGTAAAGGCAGCATGCGGGCTCTCCCCCGGCCCATAGCCGACCAGATAGCGCTCGCTTTCTTCAACCAGCGGAACCTCGCCTGCGATATCCCAACGCCAATGCCCGCGCGCGCGCCGGGTCCAGCATAGCTCCCATGAGAGGTCGTCCCGCTGATACAGAATCGGGTGAACGGGAATTGGTGGGCGCCGCGAAAGGCCCGGATTGGCGAGGCTCGCAAAGACGGCCTCATCGTCGCCGCGCCCTATGGCGGCGATTCGCAAAGACGGGTCGGAACGGACCTTATCGCCGTCCAGCACTGTCAGCCGATCATCAAGAGCCATGATTACAACGCCTGCCGGATGGCCGATTTGTGCAATGTCCTCTGTGCCCGCGCGGCCTCGCAACAGCCCACTGAGCCTCCACTGCGAATTGGCCAAGGCCTCTGCCCGTAGGAACTGGATGACTTCGCCGCCGACCATCAACCGGTTCGCCCCCGCAGCCAGACCGGACACATCCGTATCGGCAAAACCGAGATCTTCAGGGAGCAGGGCCATTATCAGAGTCGCTTCAGGCTCAAGAACCAGAGAAGGCGATGGTGGCAACGGCTCAACGAGTGTTCCCGCCAGCGCCCGTCGTGACAGGGCAGAGCCAATCGGCACAAGTGTTTCGCCTTGCTCTACAAATAGAGCTGCGCCATTCCATGCCGCCCCTTGCGAAGTCACGGCTGCCAGGATCGTCGACGGCGTCGGATTGGTTGCACCATCAGCCGGAGCCTCGAACACCTGCAGGAAGGTCGGCGTGATCGCGATGTCCTGTGGCGGACTGGGCACTCCGGCATCCGCGCCAGTGGAAGCAACGAGTCCGGGCGCAAGCCTTTCGAGACTTAGCTCGATGCCGCGATCATACCATTCCCACTGCATGATCCGCCAAAGTCCGGGTACGTCGGGCAGTTTGACCACCCCGCCGACTTCGAGTGCGGGATTGAGCTCGCCGACGCGCCAGGTAATCCGTTCATGCCGCCAGCGTGCGCGGTGCGCGTTCTCGTTGGCGAGCGACTTTGCCCCGGCGGCAGTCATGGTCGCTGGCATATCCAGCATCACCTCGCGCCCGGTCGGACGGCTGCCAATAGCGCGCTGGACTCCGGGCTGATAATCGCGTTCTTCATCATAGTAACGCAGCGCCATCGGCTCGCTGCCCAGTGCTTCAGCACGCTGTTTGTGCCGTTCATCGGCATCCGCGCTGGTATCGCCGGACAATTGCTCGGGCAGGGTAATCACCTGAGCAGGCACCTCGATTGCCGAAGCGATGCGCAGTCCATTGCGGGTTGTCGCGCAGGTCAGCGGGAACACGCGATCGATCGCCGATAGCGCACCTGCGACCGGCCCGCCTTCATCGGCGAACCCGCGCGTATTTGCGAGGAACAGGTCGGCGGATGTAGCAAGCGCGTCAGGCACAATCTGGGACAATCCCACAAGGGCATCATTCTCGGCAAAGATTTCGAAAGTCAGCGCCGGGATGCGGTTCCCGAAATTGGCAAGCGCGAGGTCTTCGAATACGATATAGGCACAATCGCGAAAGGCGGGTGCCGCACTGCCCTTGTCGGCGGCAATCAGGGGATCGACTGCAGCGTCACCATAGCCTTCATAGACACGCATCTGGCCTTCGACTTTCAGATCGTTGCTCGCTCCGCGCAGCAGATTGCCATCCGCCCAGATCCTGCCAACGCGGGAAATCGGCGTGCTCGACAGAGCCACTGCGAAGCTAGCAGAATAGCTGTATGTCGTGGTCTTGGGCTTGCCTTTGCCGCCTTGAGTCGAAGAGCTTTCGACGAGGTCGGTCGCCCAAATAACTGTTCCGGCGACCCGCATCCGGCCAAAGTGGCGCGGCATGGGCTGGCCATAGCTGGACGTGGTGACGGAGAGTTCCTTGAGCCGTGGCCCCTGCCGTGGGCCCGGACCGAATAGCTGACCGTCAACCTGTTGCCCGATGAAACCGCCTATCGCTCCGCCAATCGGCCCTCCGATAGCGGTGCCGACGGCGCTCAGCACTAATGTTGCCATGAACTTGTCCTTTGAAAATCAGGCGGTCAGACGCCATTGCGCGATCAATTGCGGGCAGCATCCGAGCGGCTGGCGCACGACTCGGCGCAGGCCTGCGTGTGCGTGAATTACGCCGGTGGCGGTTTCGGCAATCATCAGGTGATGCTGGCCCGGACCGGTTCGAGACAGGAGGATATCGCCGACGGTGATGGGCCGGCTCGTCTTCTCGAACCCGGAAAGTCGGGCGTGATCCATCCAGCCTTCGATGGCCGTGTTGCGCAGGCCATATCCGCGCGGCGGGATTGCCGAACGGCCAATTGCGGCAAGGCTGGCGGTCACCAGCCCCACACAATCGAGACCTGCATCAGGGGTGCGGCCATGCAGCCTGAAAGGCGTTCCGATAAAGCCCGCCGCTGCTGTGGCAAGCTCATGGCCCGGGGTCACAATTTCGTTCATTACGACGTTGTTCCGTATCGTGAGAGCAAATCATTGCCCGGCAGGAATGGCTCACCGCGAAAATTCGCAGCGTTGGCAAACCTCCCGGCGCAGATTGCCAGCGTGTGATCGCATCCTTCACGCAGTTCGGCGCGAGTGCCGATTGCGGTTCCCGGTGCGAGCGGACGATCGAGCGTCAGCCAGGATCCCGCCACATCCAGAATACCGAAACCAATTCCGGTCTGCGGCCCGGCAAGCAGGCGCAGCTGGCCATCGACAAATGGCCCGGCGCCCAGCCCCTCCAACTCAATTCGGTTCGTGTCTTCATCGATCCCGGTCACGTAATAGCACGACGTAAATCGCACCGCCGACAACCCGCATCCCGGTCCGCAGAACGCGGCGCGGCAAGTCGGGCTGGTCCGTGGGACCAGATCGTAATCGAGCACATGCTTGGCAGAACGCAGCTGTGCGCTAAACCCGCGCCGGTCATCCTCGATCCGGCCCAATTGCCCGGAATAGAGAGTATGGCTTTCCAGCGTCTCCCAATCGACTGCGCCGATGGCGATGCCCGCTTCATCGAACAGTCCGGCGCCAAGATCCGCCTCGCTGATCGTATCGTGGCTCAACGCGCCTTCTACCTCGGCGCTGTCATCGCTGATCTGGGATGTCATGCGCACCGCTGCGGGCAGCATTCCGGGGGCGGCGCGGTGGCGGATGCCGGAAAACACCAGATCGCGATCATGGCTGGTAAAGCCAAGGGTCACCCCGTCGCGGCGGAAAATCCTCCAGAAGGTCGCGACATTATCGAGATCGCGGCTGAAAAACACCCTCACGATGCGGTCTCACGCAGTTCGATCAGCGGAATGCTGGGCGCTTCGCCGGCGGCAAAGTTCACGCCCGACACGTCGATTCGATCCTCGGCAAAGCGCACCGGCACATCGAACAGGAACCCGGCGCGCACTTGCGCCCCGGCGGGCGGGGCCGCGGCGAGGGTAAGGACACCGCCAGCGCCGAGGGTCCAGTTGGTCACCGGAGCGCCTTCCACGCTGACCAGCAGTGTTTCGGCGCGGGGGCGGGTGATGGGCCGGATCTGCGGTTCGTCACCGGAGCCATAGGTCTTGATCAGCTGGAAGTCCGCGCGCCCGCCATCGCCAATGCCCAGCAATTGATCAGACATGGTGGGCGTCCCTGTCATCGCGTTGGTGCTGAAATCGAACGGGTCGCTGATGCGAAAGCCGCGCGCCGCGCCGCGTCGCGCGCGGAAGAAGGCGATCAGTTGCGACAGCTCCGTCTCCGACCGGATACCTGGTCCCACATCAAAGTTGATCCGCGCATCCGACCACAGCGAATTGCGGCGTTCATGGCCCGATGCGGTCACGGTCACGGTGGTAGAGAATTCGGGCGCAACAGCGGTGTTGCGGCCCAGCGTAAAGGGGTAGATCACGTCGTCGAAGGCCTGCATTGTATCGTCCTCGATTTTCGGAAGGCGGGTGTATCCATCGCGGGTTACCTGCGGCAGCGCCCAGACATACCGGCGCGTGACGGTGCGCGCGGCGGCTTCATCCAGCCCCGCGTCGATCTTCGACCAGTATTCCTCGGCGTCGTCAGGCAGCAGCACGAACCCGGCGAGATAGTCCTGTTCAGGTAACGGGTAGCCAAGCCGCGCATCCACGAGCGTATAGGCTGCACGTCGCGCGGCATCCGCGCCGTGGGTCAGCCAGTCGTAATCTTCCAGTTGCAACCGGTTAAAAGCGGGCCGCGCCCAGCCAAGCGGCAGGTTCGCGCGATAGGCTTCGGGCGTATCGGGCGAAAGAATGGTCGGCGTAAAGGCGAGCAACAGCACCTCGGCGGGGCCGCTTGCCGCCACGCGGATTGTGGCGGTCAGATCGGCGGTCGATGCCGCCAATAACGCCCCGGCCTGATCCAGCAGCGCAATCTGCTCCGCGTCCAGCGGCGCTCGCATATCGGTGATGACCGGCGGCGATCCGCCAAACGCGGCGCGCGCGGCGTCGTCATATAGGCAGATTTCGAACGTGTCGAAGGTCGTCCACCACCACGGCTCCCCAATTTGCATCCGCACCGGCAGCCCGGCGTGCTCCAACAAGCGAACAAACCGCGCTGCGCTCGCCTGCAGCCAGTCCATCGCTTGCGCGTTAGCGGGCGAAAGCAGGGTTGAGGGAGGCACCCAGCCGGTGAGCGCGGGCGCGCCAGTAGCGGTCCGCTGTTTCCACTCTTCCGGGCAAAAGGCGTTGAACAATTCGTATGAGATCGAGGAAATCACCTCCAGATCATTCTCACCGCACAACTCGAAGAAATTGCGGTGCCACTGTGTGCACGGCTCGCGCAGCTCACCTGCGGAACTGGCCAGCAACGCGCCGCCAACTTTTCGTTCGAGCCGCATGTAATGGCTCATCCCGACATAGTGGACCAGATCCTCGCGATACCCCAGGCCGATGACATTGCGCAAAAGCCGTGCGGGCGTCTGATCGTAGGCATCGTCATAGGCGGTTGCGATCCGCTCCCCATGCACCGGCAAACGGACATCGCCGATTTCGAGCATGGCGCGCCCGCCATCGGCATTGATCTGCGACAACGTGACGCGGCCATTCGCGCGGGCGGGTAGCGGCTGGTTGGAACCGGGCACGAAACCGGGCGCAACCAGCGATATGAACATGCGGTCAATCCGGCGCGGATGAACACGCTCCCCCGGCAGGGTAAAACCCGCATCGAGAGCTGAGAATGGCACGGTGACCAACGCATCGTCGGGCGTGCCCACGGCATAATTCCACAGCCGCACAAACCAGGTGCGCGGCTGATCGACTGCGTCATACCCCTCAATCGTCAGCGTCGGACCGTTAACCCCGTCGAGCGGGATCACACCGTCTGACTGCCAGCGGAAGCTGAGCGTCGTGTTCGCGTAATCCCGATCGGTCTTGTAGGCGAGCAGCGGGTGATCGAGCGTGTCGACGCTGTTCCAGATCAGCCCGACCAATTCGCCTTCATGATGGAGTTCGATATCGACCTGCAGCGAATCCGGGCCGGTCGTGATCACCGATGCCATCGCCGGGCGGGGGAAGTTGACTGTCCAGAATCGCGGGTCGAACCGCTGGATATAACTGAATTCCTGCGCGCTGCGGCGGTCGGCTAGCCAGAATGCCATGAACGGGTTCCCCTGCGTTAACTGTTTTGAAGCGCGCGGCGCACGGCGCTTGCGACTTGCCGTGATGATCGGCGCATGGCGGTGGGTGCGGCGGTGCCGCGCGGGGTGGCGAGATTGATCGCGACCTGCACGTTGCGGCTTGCAACTGCATTGCCCGTCCCGGTTTCAATCCGGCCAGCGCTGGTTGGCACGAACAGTTCCGGCCCGTTTTCGCCCACAATAAAGCCGCGCCCCGGTGACACCGGACCGCCTGTAGCCCTGCCCGGCAGGCCAAGCAGGGTGCTCAACGTCTGACCGATCAGACTGCCGATACCGCCTGCCTGCCCCCCGCTCTGGCCGCCGAACAGGCTGCCGATCCCCGACTGCAGCGCATGCGAGGCAATCTCCTCAAGCGAACGGATCGCAATCCTTTTCAGATCGTCGAAACCAAGGCTGCCCCGGCGCAGCGCCGATACCAATCCGCGCTCAAGCGTATCGCCCGCCTTGCTGAAACCATCGAGCAGGGAGCTGTCGACCGTGCTGCGAATTGTCTGGAGATCGGCGGCAAAACCCTGGGTGCTGGCGCGCACGTCAATTACGAGCTCTTCGAGATTATCGTCCATGCGCATCGCGCTCCATCATTGTGTTGATCTGATCTCGGGTCGGTCCCGCGCCGGTTTGCTGTGATTGCGGATCGTGCAGCGCGCCTGCGAGTTCGGAGGGGGTCGCGCTCCAGAATTCCGCCGGCCGCCAGCCCAGCGCGCGCGCCGCCAGCCAGCACCATTGCGGTGCAGCCTGAGCGAAAGCTGCGGCCTGTGTCATCGCTGGCCTTGCAGCACCTGCGCCAGGATTGCGCGCACCGGGCCGGTTGCATTCACAAGGCCCATCGCCAGCACCGCCGCGCCCACGACCGCGCGGTCGGGACGGCTATCTGCGAGCAGGCAATGCCAGATCAGCGCGGTAATCTCCGCCAGCGTCAGTTCGCCGCCCGATGCCCGCTCCACCAAAGCGAACAGCGACCCCAGTTCGGCCTCGGCGGCGATGAGGTTCTCGAAACTGGGGCGCAGGACGTGAGCGGTGCCACCTAATTCGAATGCTGTTTCACCGCGGAGGGGGTTGGCGGGCGCGGTCATGCAGGGACAACCGCGCCCGAGCTTTCGAGCTGGACCGTGTAGTTGCGCTCCCCGTTGAAATCGCCCGAATAATCGAGCCGTTGAACAAGGAAGCGTCCGCGCAGACGCTCGCCATCGTCGAAAGACAATTCATAATCGTCGATCGTCCCGGCCAGAGCATGGGCGCGGATCGCGCTCTCTGCTGCGCTGCCAAGGAAAATGCCAGCCGCGCTGACCGAGACCGATCGCGTGCCCGCACCCGACAGCAGATCGCGCCACCCGCCAGATTGCTTGTGCGTGATGACGACAGTGTCGCCGTTGATCGACATCTGCGTGGTGCGCAGGCCGGCGACTGTTTCATAGGTCACCGGGCTGCCGCCATCGCCGATTTTCAAGAGGAAGGCTGAGCCATTTTGTGCGGGCATGGGATCTACTCCGTGATTGCGTTGAGAAGGCGGAAGCGAAATTCGGTAAGCGCGCCGCGCCGATTGTCGTCGCGCCGTTCGCTGCGGGCGCGCAGGAACCGGATCGAGGCGACTTCATAGGCAGCGGTGAAGGGCGGCAGATCGAGCACGCGCCGCTCGATTGCAGAGAGTGCGTCGGCATCTGCCGCGGGATCGTCGATCCGGGATTCGAGTTCGAGCGCGATGCGAATCTCGCGTCCGGGCCGGTCCTTGGTGCCCCAGTCGGTGGAGGCGCTGGCGGATATGCCCAGCCACGGGGGCGATGCCCGCAATGGGCTTTCTTCCTCGATGGCGTTGATATCGATCAGCGCGGGGTCGCTGCGCAGCCACGCGATGAGGTCTGCTCGCAGGGAATTTTCCATCGTATGTCAGTCCTCTGAGTATCAGTCCTCAAACAGGTCGGGCCACAGCCTTGCGGCAGACCGCCAGGGGTGGCCATATCGGCGGCGGCGCGCGGCAAGGGCGCGCACACGGGCTTGCGCCAACCGTTCCGCTTTCGTCGTCAGACGGCGGACAAGATCGTCCATCGTCTGCCTTGTGCCGGCGCGGATCATGTGATGCGCAGTACGCGCCAGGGCCGCCAAAGTGCAGTGACGCTGGCGGGCGGAGCGGCATCGCGGCCCGTTTCACGATCGCGGTAATGAAACGCGGCGAGCCGGATTATGCCTTGTCGAAGGGGGCCGGGCAGGGTGCTCCAGTCCGCCGCGACCCCGGCGCGGACCGAGACGATGACAGTGTGATCGGCTGGCGTTCGGGGAAGCGCGATCGCACCAATTCCCTCGGCATTGATGCGGAAGTGAAAACCGCCTGCATCGATCGGCGTGATTGTGCCGTTGGGTGCGACCTGCCGGGCAGAGATGACAGCGCGCACCGGGCGCGCGGTCAGGCATTGCCATTCCGTAACGGACGCGAGTGTTTCGGTGATTTCCTGCTCAATGGGCATTTGCCCAGTGAACGCTTCGCACATCGCGATGCTCGCGATCAGCAGATCGGTCAGCAGGCTATCCTCGGTCGGGCGGCTGATCCCGAGCCAGCCCTTGAGTTCGTCCAGCGCATTGGTGGCCAGATCGGCTGGCATCGTGACGGTCCGCATCATCGCGGGTTCTCCCGTTGTCATAGCTTGAAAAGAAAGCGCCCACGCCGCGCATTCGGGCGACGTGTCGGCCCCGGAAGGCGGCGTGGGCGCGAGAGGTCCGGCAAGGGCGCAGGAAAGGGGGTGCCCTGCGCTCTTGCCGGGGGGGGGTCAGCGGCGCATTACGCCTCGATCTTCAGCAGCTTGATCGCGTTTGAATCGAGCACCTGCCCGCCAACCCGTTTCGTCGCATAGAAGTGGACGAACGGCTTGTTGGTGAACGGATCGCGCAGCACCCGCGTCGCCGAATGTTCCGCGATCAGGTATCCGTGACGGAAATTGCCGAATGCAATCGGGAACGTGCCGCCCGCGACATCGGGCATATCCTCGGCCTCCACCACCGGATAGCCGAGAAGGCGATCAGGCTGCCCTTCGACCAGACCCGGCTGCCACAGGAACGCGCCATCACTGGTCTTGAGCTTGCGCACATTTGCCAGCGTTGCGGAGTTCATCACGAAGCTGGCCCCCTGCCGATGCCCGGCTTTCAGCGAATGGATGAGGTCGATCAGCTTTGCCTCCGGCGCGGCATCGAACCCGGCAGCGTCGCCCGATCCGACATATTGTACGCTCCCGAACGCGCGCTCGCCGTCCTCGGCAGATGAGCTGGGGGCGGAGAGGAAGCCTTTGGGCTGATTGATCCCGGTGCCGCTGACAAACGCGGCGCCTTCGGCGCGGGCGAATTCAATCGCGATCTCGCTCGCCAGCCAGCTTTCAATGTCGAAAGCCGCATCGTCCAGCATCGTCTGGCTGGCCGCCGGATTGGCGAACAGATCGCCGGTTGGCGGTGCGATTTCGGCGAACTTGGGCGCTTCGGTTTCATCGCGCGGGGCGACCTCGCTGACCCAGCCCGATGCGGTGCCGCCGGTCGAAACCAGCTTGCGATAGCCCGACGTGCCGGTCTGCACGACCTGAGCAAGGCTGCGGATCGGGTTGATTTCGACCAGTTCGCGGGCGATCATCGCATCGATCACCTTGGGCACGGCATAGCCGCCATCGCCGGGCGTGCCGGCATTGATCGACTTGATCTCGGTTTCGCGGCCACGGCGCAGATAACCGTTGACGAAGCCTTTGACCTCTTCGCTCGCGGGGGCAGCGCCGCTCATGGCCGGGCGCGAGGCGGCGCGCGAAACCTTGTCGAGCCGCGCCTTCACTTCGTCCACGTCGGAACGCAACGTGGTGATCGCTTCCTCCGCGCGATCCTGGCGAGCGACCAGATCGAAGCTTTGTTCAAGCGGATCGACAGCGGTGACAGTGGTTTCGGCAGTGTTGGGAGTGACAGTGATATCCATGGGGCATCAAACCTTTCGTGGGGGTATTGGTTGGGGGGCACAAAAAAGGCCGCCCCAGTGGCGGCCAGACAATTGCTCGAAATGGCGGGACAGGATCGGTCGCAACTTGCGACCGCAAGGCCGACCGGCCGCCCGCAGCGACCGGAAGGAGCGAGGAAGCCAAAGGCTATTCAATAAGATGGACCCGCGCGCCGTGTTGCAGCGGGTGAGTGACTAGGCTCACTTCGAACAGGTCGATTGCGAGCAATTCACGCCCCGCCTCGCTGCGGCGCGCTTCGCGGGTGCGGTAACCAAAGCTGAGCCCGCTCACCTGCCCCTCGCGCAGCAGGTGCGCAGCGCGGCTTTCGGGCCGGTCGATCCGGGCGATTACCCGCAATCCGCGCGCATCCTCGGTCGCGGCCTCGATCACGCCGATCGGTTGATCGGGGCGGTGCTGCCACAACAGTGGCAGGGACACATCGCGGCGGCTCAACGTCTGAGCAAAAGCGCCGCGTCGGATGGTGTCGCGATCGGCATCGGGAATGTCGAACAGCCCGGCATATCCGGCAAAGCGGATCGGCGCGCGCTTCATCACAGCAGCTCCCACACGCCAAGCCGCACCGCGATCCCGATCAGCAGCGCGGCCAGTGCGGCGCGGATTGCCCAGCCGACAAGGGCTCTCCACGCGCTCGATTTGGCATCGCGCCACGCGGCGAGCAATTCGCGCAGTTCGCCAAGATCATCCTCTGCACGCGCATCGCCCAGACCCAGCCGTTCCAGCGCCCGGTCGGCGGCAAGCTCGCTCGTCTCCTCGATGATGGCGCGCAGCGTATCGAGCTGCGCCCCTTCGTGGCCCGCCTGTGCGAGCAGGCTGGCGAGCATATCTTCGCGCTGAATGTATTTGCGGGCGGCGGCGGTCATTGGGTGTCCTCCTGCGAAACCGTGTTGTCAAAGCTGAGGCCGAGCATCTGGCGCTTTTCCGCGCGGGTGAGGAAATCGGCCTCCGATACCTGCGCCCACAACCGCTCGCGATCCTCCGACAGGGCGGGAACCTGATCGAGATCGACCGTCAGGCAGGAGTCGTGGAACCACGGAGCAAGTCCCTCTCCCAATGCTGCGAACAGCTTGCTGGCGAGGGGCAGCAGGGTCAGCCGCCACAGCGCGCGATTGGCCTCGCGGTAGTTTGAATAGGTGTTGTCGCCCGGCAGCCCCAGCAGCATCGGCGGCACACCGAATGCGAGCGCAATATCGCGCGCCGCTGCGCTTTTCAGCGTGGCAAAATCCATGTCGGCAGGCGACAGCGCCATGCTCTGCCATTTCAGCCCGCCGTCCAGCAGCATCGGCCGCCCGGCATTGACCGCGCCAGAAAACGCCACGGCAAGCTCATCCTTCAGCCGATTGAACTGATCCGTTGTCAGGCCTGCGCCGTCACCCGTGTCGTAGACCAGCGCCCCAGAGGGCCGCGCCGCGTTTTCCAGCAGCGCCCGGTTCCACGCGGATGCGGCGTTGTGGATGGTGACAGCCTGCGCTGCCGCTGCAAGTGCGCTCGCGCCGTAATGATCCTCCAGCGGGTGCAACGCCTTGATCTGGATGAGGCCGGGCCAGCCGTCCTCATCCTCCAGCGCGATCCGGCGGGTGTCACCGCCGACTGAGTATTCCGCCGCACACGGCCAGCCGTTTTCATCGACGATCACTTTCACCCGATCGGGACGCAGCGCAAACAGCTCAACCGGCTGGCCGCTCGCATCCTTGATGATCTGCACGAAACCGTTGCCATGCAGCAGCAGGTGCGCGGCCAGCGTCTCGATCAGCGGCTGACCCGCGCTGGTTGCCGCGACGAGCGCTGTGACCTGCGGATTGCCGCTGCACAAGGGCGCCTGTGCGATCCCTTCGGCCACGATCCGCACCGCGCGCTGGGCGATCGGGTTGGCGAGGAAGCTTTTGCGCACCGCGCTTACGTATTCGAACGGTTCGGGTTCGCCCGCGCTTTCGAATGCAGGCGGCCAGCCTCCCGGAAATCCGGTGGCAAATCCGGGTGCAAGCGGCACGCGGGCGTCCTTCCCGCCCTTGAAGGCGGAAAGCAATGTATCGAGCATGGCCATGGTGGTTCCTTTTCAGATCCTGCGGATGCTGGGATGCGCGCTTCGCCCCAGCATGAGTTCGGTCATCGCCCAGACCAAGGCATCGGCGCGGTCGGGGCTGCGTGACTGGCCGACGTAATCCCCGCCGGTCATCAGGCCGCACAATTGGTCTTCAAGCCGGGGGAAAGCCCCGCAATGTCGTGCGCGTCCGGCACTGTAGAGCGCGGCCACCGGCTCAGCGCGCGCGACCTTGCCGCGGCTGGCGTGCACCAGTTTTACCGGCAAGGCGGCATTGGCGGCGCGCAGCACGCTTTCAACCATTGCGCCGCCCTGATTCGCTTCGGCGATGACGCGGTCGGCGCGCCATTCGCTGGCCGCCTCAGCGACAGCTGCAGCCCATTGATCAGGCGAAGGCCTGGCGATACTGCAATCAGCGAGCACGCGGGCGATCCCGTCCGTGCCCAGCGCCGCGACGATGATGCCGCATTCATCTCCAGTGGCCGACGCCGGCGGGTCGACGGCCACCACGATACGTGCATGATCGGGCACTGCTCCGGTCTCGCGCGCGGCCTCAATCATGCTGCGGGTCCACAGCGCACCTTCGATGTCGCGCAGCATCTCGCCGCCGATTTCCTGCCGTGCCAGCTGGCTGCCGGCGAATTCCGCCTCCATCGCTTCGAAAAAGCGGCGCGGCAGGTTGCCGACATTGTCATATGTCGATCCCCGCGTGACGACCACCGACCCTCGTTCTTCCTGTTCCAGCAGACGCTCGATCAGCGGCACGGTGCGAGGCGTTGTGGTGGCGACGATGCGCGGGTGGCTGGTGATACGCAGGCCCATCAGCAGGTTATCCCAGCACCGTGTTGCGCGATCCGCACCCAGCGGCCATTTGCCGATTTCATCGCACCAGGCGTGGCTGTGTTGCGGGCCGCGCAAGGTTTCGGGTTCGGCAGCCGAAAACATTTGTGCCTGCGCCCCGTTGGGGAAGCGCAGGCGCCGCAGCGATGGCTCGAACACGGGCCGACGATCGGGCGGTGAGCAGGCGAGCAAGCCGCTTTCTCCCTCGATCATCACACTGCGCGCTTCGGTCAGCGATGACGAGACGAGCGCGATGCGCGCTTCCGGGTGGCTTTCAGCGATCATGCGGACCCATTCCGCGCCCGCCCGTGTCTTGCCAAATCCGCGCCCGGCCATGATCATCCAGATGCGCCATTCACCGGGTGGAACGACCTGTTCGGTGCGCGCCGCCATGCCCCAGTGATATTCGAATTCCTCAAGCTCTGGTTGGTTAAATGCATCGGCAAGCCGGGCCCGCCACTTTGGATCCTCCTTGGCGAGGAAAGCCAGATTGACATGCATCAGCGCGCAGTGCCTCTGGTGTTGCCGGTTTGGCGCTCGCTCAGTTTCTCGCGCTTGATCTGGAGCCGGATCGCTTCGACCTTGCGGTCGATCGAGGCGCGGATTTCGGCCGCGCTGACATTGCGATGCGTCGCCTGCGCCCGCGCCGCATTGTCGCGATGCGCGGCAAGCAGGCGGAGGGCGTTGGCAAAATCGTACTTGTCGCTGTTGCCCGCGATCTGATCGCCTTCGCGCAAGCGACGCAGCACTTCCATTTCCAGATGGGAATATCCCTCCCACAATGCGGCGAGCCACGACCGCGCAAATTCCGGCTCTTCGCGCCGGACCTTGTAGGCGCGGCTGGGATTGATACCGGCGTGTTCGGCTGATTTCGTGACGTTGGAACTTTCTGCGAGATGTTCGAGAAACAGGCCACGCCAGTGCGGATTGATGCCCGCCTCCTCTCCTTCTTTCAGCCTGGATTTTCTGTTTGATCGGTTTGTGCTGCGGTCAGCCATGATGCGCACCTTCGTTCAGGGCATGATAAGGGCGGCGCTTGCCACAGGGGCAAGGCCGCTACTTTCCAAAAAAGTGGGGCGAGGTTTGGGGCGGTTCGCTGCGGGCCATCTTATGACGGGGCCGGCGAATCACACTTTTGCGATGATGCCCCTTACTAACCAAAGAGCGTGACGATGTCAATACAAAAAACCAAATAGGTTCGTTTATTGCACTTGCGCGTGTACAGGCACTGCCCTAATTCCGCGCATCGGAATGCGCGCATGGCGCCTGAAGGATCGACGCTGATGCGCTGGCTGCACGCACTCTACACATGGACGCTCGACAAGGCCTCTCACCCGTGGGCACAGTTTTGGCTGGCGTTATTCTGCTTTACCGAGGCCAGCTTTTTCCCGATCCCGCCCCACCCGTTGCTGGGCCTGATGTGTCTGGCAGAGCCGAAAAAGGCACTGCGTTTTGGCATCATCGCGACACTGTCATCAGTGGCTGGCGGGCTGCTTGGATATGTCATCGGGTTCATGCTGTTCGACAGCGTCGGCGCATGGCTGCTCGGCGCCATCGGCCTGACCGACAGTTTTCCCGTGGCAGCCTGCTATCTCAAGGAAAACGGCATGGCCGCGATTATCATTGCGGGCGCCACTCCGGTCCCGTTCAAGCTGCTGACAATAACGTCGGGCTTTGTGGGCATGAATATCGCCACCTTCCTGTTGGCCAGCCTGATCGGGCGCGGGATGATCTTTTTTACGGTCGGCGTTCTGTTCCGGCTGTTTGGCGCCCCGATCAAGACCTTTATCGACCGCTATCTGGGCATGGTAACGACGGCCTTTGTCCTGCTGGTGGTTGGGGGCGTGCTTGTGCTCACGCAGTTTGGCAGCAGCGGTGATGGACCTTCTGATGATCCATGTGTGGCTTCGGCCAGCCCTGCGCCCAACTAGGCGCTGCGGCCGTCCTATTGTGAGGCCTGAGCCGCCTCAATGTTTTCGAGCAACGCCAAGGTGACGGGATCGAGCGGACGCAATCTCAGCGTTGCCTCGGCTTCCTGCCTTGCGAGTTCGATATTGCCTTGCGCAACCAACGCGGCCGCGAGATCGCGGCGGACCGGATACCAAAACGCAGGGGGATCGGAAAATACGGAGAAGTCTTCGGTTTCCTCGATCTCGGCTGCACTGCGGAATGCGCTCACTGCATCGCCGTGGCGGCCTTCCATCATCGCGAGCCTCCCGGTCAGGACTGCGCGCACAATGGCGATCATCTGATCGGGAGCCGGTGAGGCATCTCCATCCGCTGCGCCAACTTCCATCTCGGGGATCGCGGCGATCTCTTCTGCCAGCTTATCCGTATTCTTCTGAAATGCGTGAGCTTCGCCCCGCGCATAATGCCACGCAGCTTTCAGATACGGCAATCTGGGTTCGGGCAATGCCAGCGTCGATGCCGGGTCATCAAACCGGGCCAGCGCGAAGTATCCCGCCGCCGAAAGCAATTGCATGACTGGCGATCCGTCCTCGCGCTCTTGCGTCGAAGCCACCAATGGCCGCGCGAGAGTGAGTGCGGTGCGCGAGTCCTCTGCCATCATCGCGCCGCCCAGCCCGAAGATCACGTTATGCGCGTGATAGGGCAGCTTGAACGCGCCGTGCTCGCCTTCATGGCCAAGCGTTGAGGCATTGTTCTGATCAATCCGCACTGCGCGCAAATTTGTATCTGCTGCGTCCTGATACCTGCCAACCCAATAAAATGTGTGTGAAGGCATATGCACCAGATGGCTGGCGCGCGGCGCAAGATCAGCCAGCCGGTCGGCGTGCGGTTCGGCCTTGGCTGATTGGCCTGCAATCTCGCTGGAATGGATATAAAAATGAATAGCCGGTGTGTTTTCGGGCGAACGCGCCAAAACCGGTTCGAGCAGTTCCATCGCGCGGACCGCAGCCGGTTTCCATTCATCGTCCTCGCTCGCTGCGACAAGAGAGGCATCGGCGGCCAGGACCTGAATTACATCATCCGCTGGATAGCGGGCCGCAAGCTGCTCCATCGCCTTGTGGAAAGCCTTGTCGCGCTTGGCGACATCGCCGCCCTTGTAGCGTTGGATCAGAGCTCTGGTCAGGTCGCGTTCTGTCGCAGTTCCTGATGCCAAAGCCATTTTTGCAGCCTTGCGCGCCATAATCAGCAGCGGTTTGCGCTCATCCTTGTCACTGCCGTAATTCAAGGTGGGGCCAGACATGAAGGCCTCGCCCCACAGGCACATCGCGCAGTCCGGGTCGAGCCGGACCGCTACCTTCATTGCGTCGATTGCGGCCTGATGGGCAAAGGCCGCACCCAGCTCCATCCCGTTCGAGAAAAATGCCTGCGCTTCCGGCACCTGCGTTGTGACGGTGAAGCCGCCATTGCCATAGCCATCGAGCAGTGCCGTCTTCTTCGGAACCGCCATTTCGGCCATATCGTGCTGATCGTCGATATGGACCGCTTCCGGCGCTGCCGAGGGTTTTGTCACATCTGGCGCGTCGGCCCGGCTTTGCGCCGCCAGCGGGGCCACCACCAAGGAGACAAGCGCCAGCACCAGCGCGCTGGACATCGTTCGGATAATCGGATTCGGAATCATCAATTACACCCTGCAAAAATGACCCGCGCGTGGCCTGCCATGCCGAGGGTTTTGACGCAAGGTGAACCGCAGTATCAGATGATCCCGACCGCCTTGCCGGCGCGTTCGAACATTTGCAGCACCGTCTCGACCTCCTCGGCCGTATGTTCAGCGCATAGCGAGCATCGCAGCAATGTCATGCCTGCAGGCGTAGCCGGGGGCCGCGCGAGGTTCACGTACAGACCCTCGTGCAGCAACGCCTGCCACATCATCGCGCCGTGTTCGAGATCAGGCATGATTACCGCGACGATGGCGCTTTGCGGTGTTTCAGTGCCGAGCTGGAAGCCCAGATCCTTGAGCCCGCCATGCAGCCGCTTGGAATTCTGCCACAGATGCGCGCGCTTTTCCGCGCCGTGCATCAGCTTGCGGATCGAGGTGGCCGCAGTCGCGACCACGCTGGGCGGCAGGCTGGCGGTGAAGACATAGGGGCGGCACACGAGCCGCAGGATTTCGAACTTCGGATGGTTGGACACGCAGAAACCGCCGACCGTGCCGACGCTTTTGGAAAAGGTGCCGATGATGAAATCGACATCGTCCATTACGCCCTGCTCTTCTGCGACGCCGCGGCCGTGTTCGCCGATAAAGCCCATCGAGTGCGCTTCATCGACCAGCACCATCGCGCCATACCTTTTGGCAACGGCGACCATTTCCTTCAGCGGGGCGACATCGCCCAGCATCGAATAAACACCTTCGAGGATCACCAGCTTGCCCGCATCTTCGGGCAGGCGGCGCAGGCGTTTTTCCATCGCTTCGATATCGTTGTGCTTGAACGGAACGACTTCGGCCTTGCCCATCGCGCACCCGTCATAGATCGAGGCGTGGCTGTCGATGTCAAGGATGATGTAGTCACCCTTGCCCGCAATGGTAGAGATGATCCCGAGGTTTGCCTGATAGCCGGTTGAGAAGACCATCGCATGGTCCATCGCGTAAAATTCGCGCAGCGCATCCTCGCATTCCTTGTGGCCCTGATACGTGCCGTTGAGAACGCGGCTGCCGGTGGTGCCCGCACCGAAATCGGAAAGCGCCTGTTTGCCCGCAGCGATCACGTCCGGATCGAACGTCATGCCCATGTAATTGTAGGTGCCCAGCAGGATCGTCTCGCGCCCGTTGCAGATGGCGCGCGTGGGCGAGAGGACCTTTTCCATCACCAGGCTGTAGGGATCCTCCACCCCGGTCGCGAGCAGCGTTTCGCGAGTCTGGATGATGCCATCGAACTTGGAGAACAGATCACGCTTGGGCGAGGCGGTTTCGTTTGTTGTCTCGGGGGCGGCTTTGGTTGCGATATCAGTCATGGGCGGGCCTTGTATCAGCTATCTTGCAGTTTGTGCACTGCGCTTACCAACTGGCCGTAATTCTCGATCTCGGCCTGCTGGTTCATGGTTATGATGATATCGAATTCGTCTTCGATTTCTGCAACGAAATCCATCACCGTCAGGCTGTCGAACTCCAGATCATTGGCAAACGTGGTGGCGGGTTCGATCGTCACGCCCTTTTTGTTGAAAGGCGCGATCAGCTCGCGGATGCGATCGTCAACTTCTGATTGCGTCATGGTGGGTCGGTCTTTCGTTATCGATCAAGATACGGGTCGGACCCGTGGGTGGCTTCGTTTCAAAGGGACTTCAACCGTGGGAAAAGCGGGTCGACGCCGAACTTGTCAAGCGTCCGGTGGCCTGCCAGATACTTTTGTGCGGCAATTTGGGGGCGGCAGGATGGACGATACATCACAAGACCGGACGCCTGAATTCTCTATTAACGCGATCCACCTTGCGCGCACCGCGCAGATCAACACGCTTACCCTGTCGCAGATGGCTGATCAGAAGGCCTCCATCCTGATCGGCGCGACATTCGTTGTGTTTTCGCTATCCGTCACAAGGCTGACCAGCGCCGATTTGACCTGGTCTATCCTGAGCCTTGCAGTGACGGCGTTTGTTTCCTCGCTGTGCGCGGTGATTGCGATCCTGCCATCCGTGCGCACTGCTCCGACGGCCGATGACAAAAGCAACATTTTGTTCTTCGCGAATTTTGCGCGGATGGACGAAGAGGAGTGGAAGGCCGCGCTGCTTGCCGAACTCAAGAGCGACGAGGCAGTGCTGCGGATCATGCTGCGCGATGTCTATCAGAACGGGCGAGTGCTCTACACGCGCAAATACCGGTTTCTGAGCTATGCCTACCGCGCGTTTCTGGGAGGGCTCTTGATCACCATGGCGGTGTATCTGGCGGAAACGGTGTTCGACCTCGCGCCCGTGCCGACTTGAAATCAACTGGGCAGAAGACCCTTCACCGCATTCATGAAAGGCATGATCGAAACCGGTTTCGATAAATAACCTGCCGCTCCGGCCGCCCGGATGCGTTCTTCATCGCCCTTGCCCGCAAAAGCCGTCACCGCGAGCACCGGGATCGCCCGAAGACCGGCATCGCCCTTGGCGGCCAAGATCAGATCCACGCCGGAAATGCCCGGCAGCTGGATATCCATGATGATGAGGTCTGGCACGTGTCGACGGGCGGTATCGAGCACGGCCGCGCCATCGGCCACCGGCAGCGCCTCGAAACCGTTGGCTCTGAGAACATCGCAGAACAATTTTCGGTTGAGGTCGTTATCCTCCACAACCATTATTCGCTTTGTCACTCGGTCCCCTGACTCTATCGCCTTCGATTTCCCGATTGACCTACCCTACGCAGGAGGCCGCGACAATGCCGCGAGGCAACGACAATGCAGATCACGCATCGACAGAAGGCGCTGGCCAACGCGCCGCGACGCTGGCGCTGGCTGCGCTCGGCTGGGTGCTGCAGGATGGCGAGCGGGCGGAGCGGTATCTGGAACTGACCGGGATGGACCCCGATACGCTGCGCGCGGGGCTGGGCAATCCCGCTGTACTGGCCTCCACGCTCGATTTTCTGGCCAATCACGAACCCGATCTGATCCGCGCGGCAGAGGCGCTGGCCATCACGCCCGAAGAACTGATCGCTGCCCGACATGACCTTTCCCCAAGGAGTTTTGACGAATGAGCCGCCCTCTTATCATCAGCGATTGCGACGAAGTGCTGTTGCACATGGTTGCCCCCTTCAAGGTCTGGCTGGAGGCCAGTCAGGGCATCGATTTCAGCCTTGAAGGCGGAAATTTCGCCGAAGCGATGCGGTGGCAGCAAAGCGGCGAGCTGCTGGAGCCGATCGATATCTGGAAAATGCTGGGCCGGTTCTTCGACACCGAGATGGACTCGCAGCTACCGATTGCGGGCGCGGTCGAATCGATCAACGCGCTGAGTGAGCACGCAGATATCGTAATCCTGACCAACCTTGTCGATGAACGCCGCGAAAAACGCGCGCAGCAATTGGCGCGGGTCGGGATACACGCGCCGGTGTATACCAATCAGGGGCCCAAAGGTCCGCCGCTGAAGGCTATTCTGGAAAAGCATGGCCCTGCGCGCCGGGCGTTCTTCATTGATGATCTGCCGCAGCACCATGCGTCTGTCAAAGACACCGTGCCCGATGTGGTGCGCCTGCATATGTGCGGTGAACCGATGATCGCACACGGCATTGATTGCGCACACAGAGCAGGCCATGCCGACGCAAGGATTGACCGCTGGGCCGATGCCTTGCCATGGCTGATGGCACGACTTGAAAGGGAACCGGCATGAACATCGAAGCGCGTCTTGAAGAACTCGGCATTATCCTGCCCGAAGCGGCGGCTCCGGTTGCAAGCTATGTGCCGGTCGTGATCGCGGGCGGGTTTGCCCATGTTTCGGGCCAGCTGCCATTTATCGACGGGGTGCTGAAGGTCGGCCGACTGGGAGAGGATGTGGACCTTGCAGGCGGTATCGGCGCGGCGCGCGCGTGCGCGTTGATGATCCTTGCCCAGTTGCAGGCGGCAGGCGTGCTGGACCGGGTTGAGCGGATCGTGAAACTCGGCGCGTTCGTCAATTCGACGGGCAACTTCACCGATCAGCCAAAGGTTGCCAATGGCGCATCGGACCTGATGGTCGAAGTGTTCGGCGATGCCGGGCGCCATGCCCGCGCTGCGGTCAGCGTTCCTTCCCTGCCGCTGGGCGCAGCAGTCGAGGTGGATGCGGTGATCGCCTTGAAGGATGCCTGAGTACGAGTGAGCAATCGGCGCGCCCCTGTCTGGCTGACGCAGTGGGAATATGCTCATCGCGGGCTGCATTGCGCTGGCGTGCCGGAAAACTCGCTCGCGGGCGCGCGGCGGGCGATCGAGGCGGGACTTGGTATAGAGTGCGATATCCAGCGCAGCCGCGACGATCATCCAATGGTGCTCCACGATTGGGATCTAAAGCGGTTGGCGGGACTTGATGAGCAATCGGAATATCTGACCAAGGATCAGCTGCGCGAATTGAAATATATCGACAGCCTGGAGCCTGTTGCGACGCTCACCGAACTGCTCGATCTTGTCGCTGGCGAAGTGCCGTTGCTGATCGAAATCAAGTCGAGGCGTGGCTATGATGTTGAATGGAGCTGCGCGACTGTTGGCGCAACGCTCGCCAGCTATGCAGGGGATCATGCCATTATGAGTTTTGACCCGCGGGTTGCGCGCTGGTTCCGGCGGCATTCGCCACAGACCTGTGTCGGATTGGTGATGCGTGAGGACGAGCATGGTTACACGCAAAAGCCATGGCAGCGACGTCTCGCGCTGCAGATCGCGCAGCCGGATTTTCTCGCTTATCACATCGCGGCACTACCAAACCGGTGGGTCGCAGCGCTGCGTGCGCGAGGGCTGCCGGTGCTCACCTGGACGGTCACGTCTCCCGAAACCCGCGCTCGTGCGCTTACCAATGCCGATGCACTCGTTTCCGAAGGGGCGGGCTTGGCGTGAGTAATCCTGAACTCACCGTGCGCATCGCGCCGGGGGTCGGCAGCTTTGACGCGCGCGAATGGAACGCGCTGGGGGGCAACCGCAATCCGTTCGTCTCCCACGAATTTCTCACCGCGCTCGAGGATTCGGGCAGCGTTGGCGAGGGCACAGGCTGGGATCCGGTTCCCATAGTCATTCAGGACGCGGGCGACCGCCTGCTCGCCGCCATGCCCGCTTACGTCAAGACGCATAGCCAGGGCGAATATGTCTTCGATCACAGTTGGTCCGACGCCTATCAGCGGGCTGGCGGGCGATATTATCCAAAGCTTCAGATCGCCGCGCCGTTTACGCCCGCAAACGGCCCGCGCCTGCTGCTGTCCGATCCTTCGCTGGCCGCCCCTTTGCTAAAGGGGGCGGAGGCGGTGTGCCTGCAAAGCAAGCTGTCATCGGCCCACGCGACCTTCATCGACCCCGACCAGCGGGACTATTTCAGGGCCGGCGAGTGGTTGCTGCGGGCCGATCTGCAGTTTCACTGGTTGAACCGCGATTACGATACCTTCGATGGCTTTCTCGATGATCTCGCCTCGCGCAAGCGCAAGAACCTGCGCAAGGAGCGGGCGGCGGCGATTGAAGGATTACGCATCGAGAAGCTTTCGGGCGACGATATCCGGCCCGAACACTGGGATGCGTTCTGGGTGTTTTATCAGGATACCGGCGCGCGCAAGTGGGGCACGCCCTATCTGACGCGCGAGGCATTCACGATGATGGGAGAGCGAATGGGGTGTCGGCTGGTGCTGATCCTCGCCTTTGATGGCGCGGTGCCAATCGCAGGCGCGCTCAATTTCATCGGCTCCGACGCGCTATATGGCCGGTACTGGGGCTGCACGCGCGATGTTCGCTTCCTGCATTTCGAGCTGTGCTATTATCAGGCGATCGATCTGGCGATCGAGCTTGGCCTCAAGCGGGTCGAGGCGGGCGCGCAAGGCGGGCATAAGCTGGCGCGCGGATATGAGCCGGTTCAGACATGGTCGGCGCACTGGATCGCAGATCCCGGCTTTCGGGCGGCGGTAGCCGATTTCCTTGAGCGTGAAAGGGAAGGCGTCGCGACCGACCAGATGTTTCTGGACACACGCACGCCTTTCAAAAAAGGCGGATAAACCCAGCCGATCAGCCTGTCACGCGGCGCGGCGAGTGTCCTGCGAAAGCCAATGCCGCGCGCGGCGCTGGGCCTCGGCGATTTCGCGCGCTGACATTTCGTCCGAGACATCGGCGCGGCACCAGGCAGCTTCTTCGTGACCGCGCGATGCGGCGATGTTGAACCATTTGTGCGCTTCGATAAGATCGCTGCCGACCCCGTGGCTTCCGGTCGAAAAGACCACGCCCAGATCAAACAGTGCCGAGATTTCCCCTCCTGCCGCCGCAGCCAGCGCCCGCGCCACCACCAGTTCGGCTTCCTTGTTGACGACCGGCTCGCACACCTGCGTCGTGATTGATTTCAGTTCCATCTTGCATTCCCCCGTTCGAACAGCCCGGTTTGGACTGTGCGAACCCCGGTTTTGCCGATCATGGTCAACAAAAAGTTAATTGCGGCGGCTAATAATTGTATCTTTGCGGGCCAGGTATCACTTTGCCCACGCTCTTTGTGCAAAGCGACTTGCGAGCGTAGGTAAGCCTGCCTATAGGGCAGCGGCAACGCTACGACTTGCTTGGGGACAAGCAGCCAGGTGGTATCGATCGGGCGGCGAAACGTGACTGTCAGGTGGAACATGACTTTGACAAGAGGGTCCTATGGCTACCTCCGCAGCTGACGAAATCGACATTCTCGCCAAGGCCAAGCGCACGCTCGCGCCGGATTACGTTCCGGACGACGACGAAGAATACATGAACGAGCGGCAGCAGACCTATTTCAGGATGCTGTTGATCGAGTGGAAGCGGTCCATTCACAACGCGGCGGGGCAGACGCTCCAGTCGCTTCAGGATGGCCCGATCCGCGAAGCCGACCTCAATGATCGCGCCTCCAGTGAAACCGACTGGGGCATCGAACTGCGCACCCGCGATCGGCAGCGCAAACTCATCGCCAAAATCGATTCCGCGCTGCGTCGCCTTGATGGCGGCGAATATGGATATTGCGAAAAGACCGGCGATCCGATCGGATTGAGACGGCTTATCGCGCGGCCTGTGGCCACCATGACGGTGGAAGCGCAGGAAGCGCACGAACGCCGCGAAAAGGTCAGCCGCGACGATTGAGCAGCCGCGGTGATTGTCGCAGGTGCAGGGCTTAACGGGCGGACGGCTGGTCGTTCCAATCCGGGACGCAACTGACGAAGCAGGCTCGCGCGTTACACGTTTTAACGAAGCGTTTACTTTGCTCTCTTAGCCCCCAACCGTTGTACAGACTGCGTCAGGCGGGCGGCTGGTTCTCGATTGGTCGGCCTGCCAAATCTACACTTGGCCAGATGGTGCACAGGAGGAAGGGCTAATATGAGCGGTGTCGAAACGCGCAGTGTCACACGTGACAGCCTGTTCCTGCTTGCCAATGTTCGGGTCGAACAGCAGGCCGAGGGCAACCGCGTCCGCGTCCGCAACCTGTCTGATGGCGGAATGATGGCCGAAGGAACCATGTTCGTGCAACGCGGGAACCGGCTTGAGATAGAATTGCGCAATATCGGCACGGTGCCCGGCAGCGTGGCGTGGGTGCAGGACAATCGGTTTGGCATTGCATTCGACAACGAAATCGATTCGCAGCGCGCGCGCAATCCGATCCAGCAGGACGACAACGCGCCCGCGACAATCGTGCTCTCATCGTGGCAGCACCGGGCACCCAATGCGCCCGATCCCAAGTCGCTGCGCAAGGTGTGAGGCTTGCCTGATTGCAGCGTGCGCGATTGATCGTGTCGAACCTTCCATAGTCGATTGATGCATCTTTCGCTGACGCGGCGCTAGCGCTTTGCTAGGCGTGGTTGCATCATGCGATCCGGCCCCTTCTCCTTCTCCTGCAACCATGCGATTCTGGCCTCGCTGTGCGCGCTGGTGCTCGTATCTTGCGGCCCATCGACGGCTGACGGGCCGGTGCAGGTTGCCATTATCGGCGAGCCGGCAGAAAGCCTGTCTGACAGCGGCACACGCCTGACGCCTGTGGCGCAACATCTGCGTGCCGCTTCGTTTGAGGGGCTGGTCATGCTGGATGCCGCCGGGCAGGTGGTCCCCGCCATTGCCGAGCGCTGGATCATCACCGATGACGGACTAAGCTATATCTTTCGCGTCGGGGAACGCACCTGGCCCGACGGTGAGCCAATTACCGCCAACGATATCCGCAATGCCCTGCGAGATCTTATCAAACAGTATGAGGGCACGTCGCTGGGTCTTGATCTTGCCAAGGTCACCGAGGTGCGCGCGATGACCGAACGCGTCGTCGAATTGCGCTTGTCCGGGCCGATGCCCGAATTCCTGCGTCTGCTGGCCCAGCCGGAAATGGGCATCGTGAAAAGTGGCAGCGGAGCAGGACCGATGATTGCGTCGCGCGAAGATGAGGGGGATGCAGCGCAGCAACCGCTTGTCCGGCTCAGCGCGCTGCCGCCGCAGGATCGCGGATTGCCACAGCGCCAGGATTGGGAGGAATCCTCGCGCCCGGTTGCGGTCCGATCGATGCCCGCCGAGCAGGCGATCGAGGCGTTCTCGCAGGGCGACATTGATCTGCTGCTGAATGGGCGGATTGCCACCCTGCCGATGGTGGAGCTTGGCCCGTTGTCGCGCGGGACTGTTCAGGTCGACCCGGCGCTGGGTCTGATGGGTCTGGTGGTGCGCAGCGATAGCGGCGTGCTGGCCGATCCGGCCCGGCGCGAGGCGCTGTCGATGGCGCTGGACCGGGGCGCGCTGATTGAACCGTTCGGGCTGGGCGGCTGGCAGGCGACCAGCTGGATCGTGCCGCCTGCGCAATTCACCGCCCAAGCGCCTCCACCGTCGCGGTGGCCGGGACTCTCGCTCGATGAACGTCGCCGCATCGCCGCCGCGCGGATCGCGGCATGGCGCAGCCAGAGCGGGGAGAGCGAGGTCGTTCTGCGTATTGCCATGCCGCCGGGGCCGGGTAGCGATCTGCTGTTCAGGGGCATCGCACGCGCGTGGGCCACTATTGGCGTGCGCGCGGTGCAGGTGCGACCCGGGTCGGGTGCGGAGCTGGAATGGCGCGACCGTCTGGCGCGCTATTCCTCCCCGCGCTGGTTCCTCAACCAGTTCAATTGTGAGCTTGAGCTTGGCCTGTGTTCCGAAGCGGCAGACGCGCTGGTGCGCGAAACGCTGACCATTACCGATCCCGCGTTGAAGGAGCAGAAATTTGCCCAGGCCCATGCGGCGCTGATCGCGCAGGAGGTCTTCATTCCCCTTGGCGCCCCGGTGCGATGGTCGCTGGTGCGCGGGGCGATAGCCCAATACCAGGCTAATCCGTGGGGGTTGCACCCCTTGTTACCGCTCTCCGGGCCTGCCAATTAAGGGTGTACGGCCAGTGCAGGGCCAAAGGAACTCGACATGAAAACGCCCATCAAACTCGAACCCGAACCGCAAGACTGGCGTGGCGCGCGTCCCGAACGGCTTGGCTTCAACTTGCCGACAGGCACCGATCCGGCATCGGTGCGCGCGCGTGTAGAGGCGATGGAAATGCTGTTGGAGCGCAGTTTCCGCGTGCCGGGCACCAATATGCCCATCGGACTGGATGCATTGATCGGGCTGGTCCCGGTGCTGGGCGATATCGTGACGGCGGCGCTGGGCGCGTATATGGTCTGGGAGGCGCGCAATCTGGGCCTGCCGAAATGGAAGCTGGTGCGGATGGGCGCGAATGTGGCTTTCGACAGCGCACTCGGCCTCGTCCCGCTGGTGGGCGATGCGGCGGACTTCGTGTTCCGGTCCAACACCCGCAACCTGCGCATCATCAAGAAACATCTGGACAAGCATCACCCGGAAACCCGCGTGATCGATGTCTGAAACCGTCACCTATTCAAGCTATCTCGATCTTGAGAAAATTCTGGATGCTCAGCATCCGGCTTCGGGCGCGCATGACGAATTGCTGTTCATCATCGTCCATCAGGCGAGCGAGCTGTGGCTCAAACTGTGCCTGCACGAACTCACCGGCGCACGCATCGCGATCGAGGCAGACAATCTGCGCCCCGCCTTCAAGATGCTGGCCCGCGTCGCGCGCGCTCAGGCGCAGCTGATCCAGAGCTGGGACGTGCTCAGCACCATGACGCCCCACGATTATTCGACCATTCGCCCGCATCTTGGCGGGTCTTCGGGCTTTCAGTCGCCGCAATACCGGATGATGGAATTCATGCTGGGCGGGCGCGATGGGAAACATGCCCGCCTGCACGACAGGACCGGCGACTGGGGCACGCGGCTGCGTGCTGAAATGGCCCGTGCGAGCCTGTATGATGCGGTCATCGCACTGCTTGTGCGACGGGGCTTTGCGATCGACACGTGTGTGACGGAACGCGATCAGAGCGTGCCCTACACCCCCAATCCCGGTGTAGAGGCGGCATGGGCGACGATCTATCGCCAGCCGGAGGACCATTGGGATCTGTATGAGCTGGCTGAAAAGCTGGTGGACCTTGAATACCATTTCCAGCGCTGGCGGTTCGGGCATCTCAAAACGGTGGAGCGGGTCATCGGATTCAAGCGCGGCACCGGCGGCACACCGGGAGTGCCCTATCTGGAAGGAGTGCTCAAACAGGCGTTCTTTCCTGAGCTGCTGACTGTCAGGACCGCAATATGACACACCGGATATGGGACATTTCCCAGCCTCTGCGCCCCGGCCTGCCGGTTTGGCCGGGTGACACCGAGTTCACGCAGGCGAGGACGTGGCAGATGGAAGCGGGCTCGCCGGTCAATGTCTCTACCTTGACGCTGTCCACGCATTCAGGTGCGCATGCCGATGCGCCGCTGCATTACAGCGCGAGCGCGCCTGATATCGCCAGCGTCGCGCTTGACGCTTATCTTGGTGAGTGTCTGGTGATTGATGCGCGGGCCTCTGGCCAGCTGATCGAAATTGGTGACCTGCCGCCGCTGCACAACGCGGAGCGCGTGCTGTTCCGCACGTTCGAGCGCTTCCCGCATGATGCATGGGAGGATGACACGACCGCCATCTCGCCACGGACAATCGAGTGGCTGGCGGCGCAAGGCGTGCGGCTGGTCGGGATCGACGGGCCATCCATCGACCCGCAAGCCTCCAAGGACATGCTGGCGCACAAGGCGGTCCTGAAACACGATATGCGCGTGCTGGAAGGGCTGGTGCTCGATGATGTGCCGCAAGGGCGTTACGAGCTGATCGCGCTGCCCCTGCCGATCGCGGGCGGCGATGCCTCTCCGGTGCGCGCAGTCTTGAGAGAACTGTCATGAACATCGCTGAAAAGGCTCGCGAATTTGACGCTGCAGACCCGTTGGCACGCTATCGCGACCGCTTCATCCTGCCCGAAGGGGTGATCTATCTCGATGGCAATTCGCTCGGCGCTCTGCCACGCGCGACGCCTGCCGCAATGCGACGAGTGGTGGAGGATGAATGGGGCGAGGGGCTGATCCGCAGCTGGAATGATGCCGGGTCCGGCGGGGCCGACTGGTTCGACATGGGCGTCCGCGTCGGCGGCAAGATCGCCCCACTGATCGGTGCGCAGCCGCACGAAGTCATCGCCTGCGACACGGTAAGCATAAACCTGTTCAAGCTCATTTCGGCCGCGCTCCACATGCAGCGTAGCAAGGGCGAGGGACGCACCGCGATCCTGTCCGAAACCGGCAATTTTCCGACCGATATCTACATGATCGAAGGGCTGGAGCGGCAGGGTCTGGCACAGCGGCGGCTGGCGGCGCGGGCCGATATCGGCTCCGCGCTGGATGATGATGTCGCGCTGCTGATGCTGACCCACGCGCATTACAAAACCGGCGATCTGTTCGACATCGCCGCACTTACCCGCGCCGCGCACGATGCCGGCGCGCTGGTGCTGTGGGATCTGTCGCACAGCACCGGGGCGCTGCCGGTTGACCTGAATGGCGCGGGCGCAGATTTTGCGACCGGTTGCGGTTACAAATATCTGTGCGGCGGGCCGGGCGCGCCCGCCTTTGCGTTCGTGGCGGAGCGGCATCTCGCGGATTTGCGCCAACCACTGACCGGCTGGTTTGGCCATGCGCGCCCGTTCGCATTTTCAGACGATTACGAGCCAGCACCCGGCATTGAGCAGGTGCAATGCGGGACTTCGCCCGTGCTCGGTCTGACCGCGCTGGAAGTGGGTGTCGATCTGATCGCCGAAATCGGGGTGGAGCGGCTGCATGGCAAGTCGCAGGCGCTGTCCGAATTCTTTCTCGAATGCATGGACTTGCATGGCCTCGAACTCGATCTGGTCAGCCAGTCCGACAGCGCGGCGCGCGGCAGCCAGCTCAGCTTTCGCCACCCGCAAGCCTATGGCATCTGTCAGGCTTTGATCGCGCGCGGCGTGATCGGCGACTTTCGGGATCCCGATATCCTACGCCTCGGTTTTGCGCCTGCATACCTGCGGTTTGCGGATATGGCCGAGGCCGCGCGCCACCTCGCCGAAGTCATCGACAGCGATGAATGGCAGCGCGACGCGTTCAACCAGCGTGCGCGTGTTACCTGACAGCCACCTGCTGCAGTGCATCATTTGATAATGCGGTTTCGAGAGCGGCCACTATTGCCGACTTCTGGCGGAGGCTCGCATGACCAAATATACCCTTACATATTCATCGGACTACGGCGGCACTGAGGCAAACGTGACGTTTTACGCGCATTCGACCGCAAATGCGCTCACCCTTGCACGAGAGGCGGCAAGCGGCGACTGGGCCGTGCTGTCCGCGAATGGCAAAACGGTGTGCCGGATGCGTCTGGTGGAGGAAAGCGGGGTCTGGCTGGTCGAAAATATGCGCGAGCAAAACAAGGCCCAGGCCACCGGATGATGGTGAAGAAGGCCGTTATTCGTCGAACCAGTCCAGATTGAGATCTTCATACCGGTCGATAAACTGACCCATTTCGATCAGGCGGTGTTTGTCCAGAATGCGGGTGGCGCCGTTCACCTTCTCGATCAGGCCTTCTTGGAGGAACTGGCGGAACAGCCGGCTCACTTGCACCTCTGTCAGCCCGATAGTCTCGCCGATCTGGGCCTGCGTCAGTCCAAGGCTGAACTTGTCCAGCGCGGGATCGGCCAGCAGATTGCGCCGTGCCTCGATCTCGAGGATCAGCGATGCCAGCCGTTCCCGGCCGCGCGTGCGACCCACTGAGACCAGCCGGTCGTTCAGGATCGCCCCTTCCATTGCGGCAAAGGTGTAGAAGATCGCGGCAACACGAGGCATCGTGATGAAGGCATCGACCAATTTTCTGCGCGGGAATACGTATAGCACCGATGGCGCATTGACCGTGATAGTCTGCGTTGCATGATCGAACGGAACGTTGGCGGTGCCCACGATATCGCCCGCAAAATACAACCGTGTTATCGCGCGCACGCCACAAGGCAGATCGTTTGAGGCGAACAGCCGACCCTGTTCGACAATGTACAACTGGTCGGGTTCGTCAATCTCGCTGGTGACCAGTTCGGTCCCCGCCTCGTAGCTGCGCCGTGCCAAGGCCAAGCCTTTAAATACATCGCGCTCGTCGGCCCGCAGGTCGGTCAGCTTACCGTATTTTGCGAGCAATTCTTTCATTGCCTTGTGCCCTCCCAAGCGAACCGGCTTTCGTCCGGTGCGCTATATCGGGGAACGTATGGATGTCCAATCATCAGCGCGCGTGGCCTCAAATTGAGCCGCATTGTCAGCGCGAGCGGCTCAAGCCTCCAGCTCAATGTCCCAATACAGCCAGTCGCGCCATGTTTCGTGCAAGTGATTGGGCGGGAACAGCTTTCCGTGCTGCTGCAATTGCCAGCTGGTCGGGCGGATGGGAGCGCGGCGCACGGGCATGTGCGCCTGTTTGGGCGTGCGTCCGCCTTTCTTCATGTTGCACGGCGCGCAGGCGGTTATGATGTTCTCCCACGTCGTCTTGCCTCCCAGACGGCGCGGGATCACATGATCGAAGGTCAGATGTTCACCGTTGCCGCAATACTGGCAGGCAAACCGATCACGCAGGAACACGTTAAAGCGGGTGAAGGCGGGAAATTCGCTTTGCTTGACGTATTGGCGCAGCGCGATGACGCTCGGGATTTTCATATCGAGGCTGGGCGAATGAACCTCCCGGTCATAGCTCGCGACAATATCCACCCGGTCCAGAAACACCGCCTTGATCGCGGTCTGCCACGGCCACAGGCTGAGCGGGTAATAGGACAAAGGGGTGTAATCCGCGTTCAGCACAAGCGCGGGGCAGGCCGACAGGCTGCGTGTCGGATCCTCTTGGGCGGGTCGAAATTTCGCCGCTCCTTCGATCAGTTCGGCTCTGAACACGGTCCGCGTTCCTTCCTGATTGAATCCATCATGCCGTGGCAACAAAAAGAGTCAAACCCATGACAGCTATACTATCCCCGGCGAGGTTTCGCGAAATCGTCAATGTGAGATACGAACAGCGATGCCCGATTGGCGCAGGATGGGCGATTGTGGCAGAGGTTGAGGCGTGAAAACCGTCACCCGCTTTGCCCCCAGTCCCAACGGCCCGCTGCATCTGGGCCATGCCTTTTCGGCGATTGTCGCGCATGACGAAGCTACTGCGCGCGGAGGCGAATTCCTGTTGCGGATCGAGGATATCGACGGACCGCGATCGCGCCCCGAGTATGCCCGGGCGTTTCGGCGCGATCTGGAATGGCTGGGCCTCGAATGGCGTGAGGTGCCCGCGCAATCTACCCGGCTGGAGAGCTATCGCGCAGCCGCAGATCGATTGCTGGCGGATGGGTTGCTGTATCCGTGTGCCTGCACCCGGCGCGAGATTGACGCACT
>JBBRVR010000021.1:0-40092 GCA_038246695.1 Sphingomonadales bacterium | reverse complement strand
GACGAGCGGCGAAATTCAACGGGAATTCGCGTACCCGCATCGGCGCGACTGACGTGGCGAGCAAATCGAGCAGGATCTTGAACCCAATGCCTGACAGGCGCGGGACCAGCGCGCGCGCGGCATGAGTGGGGAGCATAAAATACCCGCTCATCGGATCGGTCAGTTCCACCCCGGTGATCGCGCGCGCAATCCGGTTGGCAAGCGCCGACAATCGCTTACGCTGCGGCTCGGCCCAGTCGGCGGTGCTCGCCCCGTGCGCAAAGCGGCTGGCGACGCAAATATCCGCCTCGCCCCGCTGCAACGCGCCGAGCATTTGCGGAAGCAATGCAGGATCGTGCTGATGATCGGCGTCCATCACCGCCACGAACGGCGCGGCGGTGGCGCAGAAGCCTTCGATCGCAGCAGACGCCAGACCGCGCCGCCCGATTCGCTGGATCACTCGGACGCGATGGTCGGTAATCGCCAGCTTGCGCGCTTCGTCGGCGGTGCCGTCTGCGCTGTTGTCATCAACGATCAGCACCTCCCATCCGACCGCCCCGTCCCCACTGCCCAGCGCCGCGTCGATCCGTCCGACCAAAGAGCCAAGATTGCCGCGCTCGTTGAGCGTGGGCAGAATGATAGCGAGGTCGAGAGACATGGTCGGCACCCCTGTCAAAGCCGCTCGCGCACAGCCTCACCGATGGCCTCGCAGCCGTGCGATCCGCCCAGATCGCTACCCCGAATGCCATCGGCCAGCGCGCGCTCGACCGCTGCCTCGATCTGCGCCGACTCCGCCTCGCGACCAAAGGAATGCCGCATCATCATTGCCGCCGAAAGTATCGTCGCCATTGGATTGGCCTTCCCCTGCCCGGCAATATCGGGCGCGCTGCCGTGGATCGGCTCATAAAGCCCGAACGTGCCGTGCCCGGTCTGCCGATCTCCCATCGAGGCGCTGGGCAACAACCCGATCGAGCCGACCGCCGCGCTGGCAAGATCGGACAGAATATCGCCGAACAGATTACCGGTTAGCATGACGCGAAATTGCCCCGGCGCGCTGATGATCTGCATTGCGGCGTTATCGACATACATATGGCTGAGTGGCACGCCCTCATACTCTTGCGCCACCTCGATCACCGTATCACGCCACACCTGACTGGTTTCGAGCACGTTCGCCTTGTCCACGCTGGTAAGGCCCGTGCCCATCGCCTGCGCCGCGCGGAAAGCAACCTTGGCTATCCGGCGCACTTCGGGCGCGGAGTAGGACATCATGTCCCAACCCTCGCGCTCGCCATCGGCGGTTTCGCGTACGCCTTTATCACCGAAATACACGTCCCCGGTCAGCTCGCGAACGATCAGCATGTCGAGCGAGCGGGCGATTTCCGGCTGCAGCGGAGAGAGATGTTCAAGGCCGGCAAACACCCTCGCCGGGCGCAGATTGGCGAACAGGCCCAGCTCCCGGCGCAGGCCCAGGATCGCCTGTTCGGGACGAAGGTGCCGCTCCAGCGCGTCGCAGGAAGGATCGCCCACCGCACCAAACAGCACCGCATCCGCCCGGCGCGCCATGTCCAGCGTTTCATCGGGAAGCGGGTGGCCGTGGCGTTTATACGCGATGCCGCCGACATCGCCTTCGAACAAAGTGAGCTGAGGCAATCCAAGCACTTCGAGCACGCGCACCGCCTCACGCGTTACTTCGGGGCCGATGCCGTCACCTGCCAGAACCGCTATTTTCATCGGTTTCCAATCCCTCAATCATCCGGGCCAATCATTCGGGCAAGCCGCTCACCCAAGGCTGTGCGCGCGGCCATAACATCGCGCGTCGTATCGGCAAGCAGGTAGCGCGCTATCGGCTTGTGCAGCTGGCGAAAAGCCTCGAATTGGTCCGCAAGGTCGGCCTGCATATCAGGCTTTTGGCCGCCATATCCCAGCTCGCGCAGCAGCATCGCCTCATAGCCGACCATCGCCGCCAGCCAACCACGCGCAGATGGTGCATGGCACACTGCATTCAGAAGCGCGGTGAGCCCCTGATAGAGCGAGGGATAGGGATTTTGCTCCGGTAGGGTCGTGGCGGTGAGCGCGCAGGCCCACTGGATCGCGGCGGCGGGCAGCGGTTCGCTGAGCCACGGTCCGCGGCTTTCCACCAGCTCCAGCCGGGCGAAGGGGATTTGATTGGCGGATTTGGCGCGCAATTCCAGCGCGACAAGGTTGCCGGGGATCAAGACAGGCCGCAACTGCCGCCCGCGCCCGCCCGCAACATAGCCTGCGACCAGGCCGTATTCCTCGGTTAACAACCGAGCGATGACGGCGGTTTCGGAATGAGGCCGGGATGCGATGAGAATGGCGGGAGCGGAGAGGTTCACAAAACAGTGTCTCCCCTGCCTGCCGCGTCATACGATGCCGACGCAGATGCGAGGCATGCGGCTGATCGGAGCGCAGTTACTTGCCGGAGTGTTTCGCTTCCAGCGCGGCAACCTTGGCTTCGAGCGCATCGGCCTGTTCGCGCGCCTTCTGCGCCATCGCCTTGACCGTGTCGAATTCCTCGCGGGAGACGAAATCCATGCCGCCCATCGCTTCTCGCAGGCGCTCGCGTGCGCTTTCGCGGGCCTCGCGCGTCATGCCAGCCATTGTGCCAGCGGCGCTGTTGGCGAGTTTGACGATATCGGCGATGATGGGGTTTTCGCTTTGCATGGTGGCTATTTGGTGATCCTGAAACGTCTTGTCTAGAGCTTAACTTCAATCGCCGCGCCGCTTTCTGCCGCACTTCCGCCATCGGGATTTGCGACGATGAACTGGTAATTCAACGCGGTCGCAAAGCACACCCAGCCAAAATACGGCAGCAGCATCAACGCCGCGCTCTTGCGGACCTTCCAGAACGCCCATAGCACCACGATCAGCGTGGCGATTGCCGCGCCCAGCACCCACAGCCCCGCGTCCATATTCTGCGCGCCGAAAAACACCGGCGTCCAAGCGAGGGTAATCGGGAAATGCACAGCGAAGGCGATGATCGCCAGCGGCCTTCCGAACGCGCCCCAGGCGCTGGCGACCAGCGCGAGCGCAAAGCCGATCACCGTGAACAGGATACCCCAGACCAACCCGAAAACCGCAGGTGGGGGATAGATCGCCGGCTTGGCAAGGTTCTGAAACCACGCCGTATCGGCGCTACCGAATTCCCCCGACAAAAACCCCAGCAAAAGGACCAACGGGACGCAAAACAGCGACCAGCGCACGAAACTTGCGCGCAGCTGCTGCTTGGATGCCAGGAAATTCATCAACCCTCCATCGAACCGCCAACTAATCAGCCGCATAACGTGTTGGCCGCGGCAAACTAACCGGCATTTACTTGCGTAAACTGGCCGATACACGAGCGCTGCGATTTCGCCAATTCCATAGGTGTATCGATTGCTATGCAGAGCCCCGTAATGAGACATTTGCCGAGAGAAAGCCCCAAATCCCCCTCCCCAGATGCTTAACGTGACCCCTGAAGGAGGCGCCAAGTCCCGCATGCGTTATCCAAAGTGAACTGCGCGCAAGGAGCGACTGATCGCGCAACGTGGCGTGTCAGGCTACGAAAAGGCGAGCGGCGAGAAAATGCTGGCGCAGATGCGAATCGATCTGAACGCGAAGATCGGTCCTTCGAACCTTTGACTAACGTCGTGCGCTGATCAAGAATTCCACATTGCCTTTTGGCCCGGTAATTGGACTTGTCACAATTCCTTCGATTTCCCATCCAAACCCCTGCAACCAATCGCGAACTTCATTGCAGACACGTTCATGCAAAGTGGTATCGCGCACCACCCCGCCTTTGCCCACTTCGGCTTTCTCGACTTCGAATTGCGGTTTGATGAGAGCGATGAGACGGCATTGCGGCGCGGCCAGTTCCAGCGGGCGGTCCAGCACCTTTGACAAGCTGATGAAGCTCGCATCGCACACCACCATATTGCACGCGCGGTCGATCAGGTCGGGGGTCAGGATTCGCGCGCTGGTCTGCTCGAGCACAGTGACGCGCGGATCGTCGCGCAGTTTCCACGCGAGCTGATTGGTGCCACTGTCGACGGCGAACACATGCTGCGCCCCGCGGCTCAACAGCACATCGGTAAACCCGCCGGTGGAACTGCCGATATCCATCGCCACCGTGCCGCGCAGATCGATCCCGAAATGATCGAGCGCATGCGCCAGCTTTATCCCGCCCCGGCTCACCCACGGGTGGTCGCGCCCGCGCACTTCCAGCGCTGCGTCTGTGGCGATTTGCTGGCCGGGCTTGTCCACCTTGATCTCGCCGGTAAAAACTGTCCCGGCCATGATGAGCGCCTGCGCACGGGTGCGGCTTTCGGCAAGGCCGCGTTCGACCAGGGCATTGTCGACGCGCACTTTGCCGGACGCAATGCGGGGGGTGTTTGGCAGAGATTTTGCGGGCTTTTTCATGGACGCGAACGGCGATAGCGCGCATTGGGAGGCCATGAAAGCGATCTTACTCCACGCCGCGGGCGCCATCGCCCTCACCTTCGGTATTGCAGCCTGCGCGCCGACCATCGTACCGCCTGCGAAAACCACCCCTCCGGCAGCTACAATCAGGCCCACCTCCGTCGCGCCGCCTCCAATCGCGCCCGAGCCAGCCTATAGCAATTGGATCGATGCCCCCCAGACGCCGGGAACCTGGACATATCAGGTGAGCGCGGCGGGGCCGTTGGCGGTCTTTGCTGCGACAGGCAGCGCCGCGTCCGGAAGTGGAGGCGAATTCATCATGACGTGCGACCGCGCGGGGTCGCGCATCGATTTCTGGCGTGCCGGAACCAGCGCCGCACCACGCGCGATGATCGTACGCACCGAAACCGCTGCGCGCACGCTGCAGCTTGTTCAGGCTCAGGATACCAACCCGTATCTTACGACCGGGATGAGTGCCCGCGATCCGCTGCTGGACGCGATGGCGCTCAGCAAGGGGCGCTTCGCCGTCGAGGTCGAAGGCATGCGCACCCTGTATCTGCCCGCCTGGACCGAAGTTTCGCGGGTAATCGAGGATTGCCGGTAATCGCCAGTCAAATCGCTTTCGGAAGTTCGAAACCCACCACTGCGCAAGGAAATTTCACCTGATCTTGGGAAAACATGCGTTCGGGTCTTGTGTCCGTCACATTCTTGATTCACAACGTCATCAGGCCAGCGATGAACGTCTTGGCTCGGCCCCCCGGTGATAGGTTGCGGGCCTTGGCTCAAAAGCGCGAAAGGAGGTGATCCGATGTCTCATGGTTCAGTAGCGAGGTCGGTGAAGATCCCTACGGAGCATATTCGGTAATTCTCCTTGCCGAGTGAGGCTTCGTGAGCGGCACTTCCGGCCGCTGACCATGCAAAGGGCTGATCCTCCAGATGCGAGGGTCAGCCCTTTACATTTTGTGCATGTGCACCCCATCCGTGCTGCGGTATTCTCACGCCCTTTGGCGTTGGGCTCGGGAAGCACAAACACCTCCCCCTCCGCACACAATTCTTGCTCTCTTAACCGCAGCCCATTACCCGAAGTCCATGCATTTCGAGACCATCCCGCACCCCTCGCCCACTCCTGAAGCTGTCAGGCTGGCTGCGATTGCTGATCCTGGCTTTGGCAAGGTGTTCACCGATCACATGGTCACCATCGACTATGACGAGGCGAAAGGCGGCTGGCATTCCGCCCGCATTGGCCCGCGCGAAGCCATCAGCCTCGATCCTGCGGCAAGCGTGCTGCACTATGCGCAGGAGATCTTCGAGGGGATGAAAGCCTACACCCTTGCCGATGGCAGCCTGGCAATGTTTCGCCCACAGGCCAACGCTGCGCGGTTCAACGCCAGCGCGCGCCGTATGGCCATGCCCGAAATCCCCGAGGAGCTGTTTCTCGAAGCGGTGCGTATCGCAGTGCAAGCGGATCGCGACTGGATGCCCGCCATCGAAGGCGGTTCGATCTATATCCGCCCCTTCATGTTTGCGTCCGAGGCTTTTCTGGGTGTGCGGCCCGCCAAACAATACAAGTTCATCGTGCTGCTGAGTGCGGCGGGAAATTATTTCAAGGGCGGCATCAGCCCGGTGAAGATCTGGGTTGCGCAAGGATATGTGCGCGCCGCCCCCGGCGGCACCGGCGCGGCCAAGACCGGCGGCAATTACGCCGCCAGCCTCGTGCCCCAAGCGCAGGCGATTGAGCAAGGATGCGATCAGGTCGTCTTTCTGGATGCGATCGAGAATAAGTGGGTGGAAGAACTGGGCGGCATGAACCTGTTCTTTGCGCGCAGCGATGGCAGTGTCATCACCCCGCCGCTCACCGGCACGATCCTGCCCGGCATCACCCGAGATAGCCTGATCGCCCTGCTGCGCGAGGAGGGCTTAAAGGTCCGCGAGGAGCCTTATTCGATCGATCAGTGGCGCAGCGAGGCGCTCGATGGAACGCTGCTTGAGGTGCTGGCCTGCGGCACGGCTGCGGTGGTGACGCCGGTGGGCACGGTTGCCTCGCCCGATGGAGAATTCCACATCGGAGCGGGCGGAATAGGGCAATTGACGACGAAACTTCGCGACAAGCTGGTCGGCATCCAACGTGGCCGGATCGAGGACCGGCATGGCTGGATGACCCGGATTTGAGCCACTGGCATCGCAGCAAAACGCGTGGTTGGACCTGCATCTGGTAGCTACAAAATCTTTACCATCCTATGTTAGATCGAGCGCATGACTACGCTCGCCCCCACTTTTTCTGTGACGCGAAATGAAGAGCTTCGCGAAGTGTATTACACGATTTCCGGCCTGTTCACTGTCGAGAAGATCGAAGAGCTTTTCGCTGAACTGATCACCTTGGCGAGACCCTTCATTGATGATCGCAAGGGGTTTCGCGCGCTTGGGGACATGCGTGAATTCAGCGTCCAGACCCGCGAAGTGGTCGACAAAATGCAAATGTCGCAGGACACTTCTGCAAAGGTTGGCGTGGATAAAATGGCAATCGTGTATTCGTCGGTTCTGGTGAAGCAGCAGTTCCGGCGAGTGAGCAGTGCGCTTGAGCTTGGCATGTTTGAAAGCAAGGCCGAAGCGCTCGCGTGGCTGCGCACGGACTAACCCCCATTTGCAACAGGGCGCTGGTTCGCCGACAGAGCCTCGCTGAACTTCTCCACCAGCCAGCGCGCCGCCGGACCGGGCAGTGTATCGCGCCGCCACAGCGCACTCAGGCGATAGTAGGCACCGGGCGCTTCGGGCAGGTCGAGCGCCACCAGCCGGCCAGCCGCAAGATCGCTTTCAACCATCGCGCGCGGCATGTTGCCCCATCCCAGCCCTTCCTTGAGCAGCGAATGCTTCGCGCCCAGATCACCCAGCCGCCAGGTATCCGGGCTCAGCACTGAAAACTCGCGGCCCGCCGTCAGCGCGGATCGATCCGCCAACACCAGTTGCAGATGCTTGCGCGATTCGCCCGGAACAACCCGAAGGTCCGCACCCGCGCGGGCCAACGGGTGATCGGGCGCAGCAACGGGGATCAACTCAATCTCGCCAATCGCCTGCCGCTCCAGCGCAGGGTGATCGCCGGTCACCGGACCACCAATGCCAAGCTGCGCGTTGTCTTCAAGCAGGCATTGCGCAACCGCGCCCAGACCCTCGATATTCAATGCCAGCGCAACCGTCGGATAGGCCGAGCGGAATGCGCGCAGCACCTGCGCGGTCGCCTCACCCGGAACCATCACGTCGACCACCAGTGAAACGCGGCTTTCCAGCCCTTCGTGCAGGCTTCGCGTCTTAGCGAGCAGCTCATCGACGCTGTCTGCGATGCCGCGCGCTTCAGCGAGAAGACCTTCGCCCGCCGCAGTGAGTTCAGGTTTGCGAGACCCTTCGCGTGCGAACACGCTGACACCAAGCTGTGCCTCCATTCCGGCAATCGCGTAACTGATCGCGGAAACCGCGCGTCCCATCGCCCGCGCCGCGCCGCCAAACGATCCATGTTCCACCACAGCAAGGAAAATGCGCAGTTGATCCAGAGTAGGCTCGCCGATTTTCATGCACTCATGTTCGGATTATTCGAACATTTTTTCAAGTTTTATTGCACTTATCTGCATGGCATTGGGGCGCTATCTAGACGTCATACCCTGCGACATCCCGGTTACCGGTGCGTCGCCGGAGCAAGGAGAACATCCATGATCGAACTTCGTCCCTTTAATAGCCTCGGTTCGGCCAATCACGGCTGGCTGGATGCGAATCACCATTTCTCGTTCGCCGGGTATCACGATCCTGCGCGGGTCCACTGGGGCGCGCTCAGGGTCTGGAACGATGACGCAATCGCGCCCGGCACCGGCTTTCCCACGCACCCGCACGAAGACATGGAAATCATCACCTATGTCCGCACAGGCGCGATCACGCACACCGATTCGATGGGGAATGAAGGCCGCACGCAAGCGGGCGATGTTCAGGTGATGAGCGCGGGCACGGGCGTGCGCCATTCGGAATTCAACCGCGAGACTGAAGAAACGACGCTGTTTCAGATCTGGATCATTCCCGATGCGCGCGGCGGCGAGCCAAGCTGGGGTGCGCGCACCTTTCCCAAGGGCGAGCGCGCCGGCCAATTCGTGACCCTTGCGAGCGGCTCTGCCAATGATGCGTCCGCCGGGGATGCCCTGCCGATCCGCACCGATGCGCGCGTCCTGGGCGCAACGATCATGGCGGGCGAGAGTGTGACGTATGATGTGGCCGCTCGATCGCGCCATCTCTACCTCGTTCCGGCCACCGGCAAGGTCCGCGTCGAGGACGTGGAGGCAAAGGCACGTGACGGGGTCGCCATCACCGATCTGGACCGGGTGACCATCACCGCCATCGAAGACAGCGAGATCGTCATGGTCGACGCCGCCTGAACCCAATCCAGGCAACCGGGGCGCAATCTGCCCCGGTTGCCTCCTCTTTTTGCCAAATATGGAGAATTGAAATGTCCAATATCCTGTTTCTCACCGCCAGCATTCGCGGCAATGAAAGCGTCTCGCGCCAGCTGGGTCAGCGCCTAGTCGATGGGCTCGCCCAGTCGAGCGGTGCGAGCGTCACTGTTCGCGATCTTTCCGCCAACGACATCCCGTTCCAGAGCTGGGAGCGATTTCAGGCAGGCCTTGCCCCCGCAGCCGATCGTACCGCTGAGCAGGCTGAACTGGCCGCAATGGCCGATACGCTTGTCGCGGAACTTCTGGTCGCTGACACCATCGTGATCGCAACGCCGGTGTACAATTTCAGTGTCCCCGCCACCCTCAAAGCATGGGCCGATCTGGTCGCGCGCGCCGGAACCACGTTCAAATACACCGAAAGCGGCCCGGTGGGCATGCTGGACGGCAAGAAAGCCTATATCACCGCAGCATCGGGCGGCACACCGGTCGGCAGCGATATGGATTTCATGTCGAGCTGGCTGAAACACTTCCTGGGATTTCTGGGTATCGAAGTTGTCCAGATGGCAGCGGCTGACGGGATCATGGGGGAAGACGCTGCGGACAAGATCGCTGCTGCACAGGAAAAGGTTGCGCAGATAGCCGCCTGATCCGCGAGAGGCCTTGGGGGCGCGCGGCAACGTGCGCCCCCGCGCCGCTACAATCGTGGGCGCACCAGCAACGGCTTGAACAGCGAGGCGCTTGGCCGCAGAACGATAATCGCGACACCGCACACCGCCACCGCACCCCCCGCCAGCAGCGGCCAGCCGATCTCATCCCCCGTCAGCCACGCACCAAACCCGATGGTGAGAAGCGGGGTCAGCAATGTGAAGGGCGCCACCAGATTGGCGTCATGACGCTGCAGGATGCGGAAATAGGCGGAATGCGCCCCAACCGAAACGACGATCCCGGCAAAGAACACGCAGGCGATCACCGCCAGCGGCGCGGCCCTTACAGCGACCACCTGCCCGCTTTCCAGCACCAGACTTAGCGGAAACAGCACGCATGCAGAGGCCAGCCCTGCCCACGCCTGCATCTGCACAGCGCCGATCTCTATCCGCTTGAAAAACACCGCTCCGATCGCGCCGACCAGCGCGCTCGCAAACACGAAACCCAGACCCCAGCCGCTGTCCAAACCCGTCGGCGAACCGATAGCGATGCCGACCCCGACGAACGTCAGCGCGATCCCCAGCCCGCGCCGCCAGCGCACCTGCTCTTTCAGGAACAGGATTGCGAACAGCACCGTAAGCGGCGCGCCTGTCAGGCTGACTATCCCGGCAGCAGAAGGGCTCGCGGACCTGAGACCGATGAAAAGCAGGGCGAATGATCCCCCGCTGATCGCCAGCCCGACGATCAATACGCGCGGCAGATTGGCAGGTACCCGGCGCAGCAGCGGGGCAAGCGCGATCATCACCAACAGCGATCGCAGCGCGGCATAGAACAACGGCGGCACAGCTAGGTCGTCGACAGCCAGCTTGCTGACGACGACATTAAGCGCCCACAGCACATTGCAGGCGATCAGGACCGCGATGGCGCGGAACGGTAGCGTGCCGGGCACGTGGATCAGCCAGTCTTGCTCTGCAGCGCCGCGCGGACCTCTTCCGGCAGGCTATCATGCAGATCGTCAAGCCACACGTCGGCCACCCCATCGGACGGCGCGCGCCAGTCCCCACGCGGCGACAGCGCCCCCTGCGCCGAGACTTTCGGCCCATTCGGCAACGCGCTGCGCTTGAACTGAGAAAACCCGAAGAAACGCTGCGCGAATTTTTCCAGCCAGCCTGCAATGGTCACCAGATCGTATGCATTCTTGCGGTCCTCGGGAAAGCCCGCTGGCCACAATCCGGCCTGCGCATCTTTCCATGCGTGCCACGCGAGAAACGCGATCTTGCCGGGGCGCTGGCCGTAACGGATCGTGTGGTGGAGGAAGAAATCGTTCAGCTCATACGGGCCGATCTTCTCCTCGGTGCTCTGGATCGTCCCGTCCTCTCCGGCTGGGACCAGCTCGGGCGAGATTTCGGTCTCGACAATCGCGTACAGGACATCGCTGCACGCGGGTACGAATTGCCCGGTCGCGATGGTCCAGCGGATAAGATACTGGATCAGCGTTTTGGGCACGCCTGCATTGATGCCGTAATGACTCATGTGATCGCCCACGCCATAGGTGCACCAGCCTAGGGCCAGTTCCGACAGATCGCCGGTGCCGATCACGAAACCGCCATGCTGCCCAGCCAGCCGGAACAGGTAATCGGTGCGCAGCCCCGCCTGCACGTTTTCAAACGTCACATCGTGCACCGGCTCGCCATCTGCGAAAGGATGCCCGATATCCTCAAACATGCGGTTTGCGGCGGGTTTGATGTCGATCTCCTCCGCCGTGATCTCCATCGCCTTCATCAATGACCACGCGTTGGATTTCGTACCGTCCGAGGTCGCGAAGCCGGGCATGGTGTAGCCGCGAATGGTGGAGCGCGGCAGACCCAGCCGGTCGCAAGCCTTGGCCGCGACGATCAGGGCATGGGTTGAATCCAACCCGCCCGATATGCCGATCACCAGCGATTTGGCGCCAGTCGCGTTGATCCGGCGCATCAGCGCGTCGACCTGGATGTTGAACGCCTCGTAGCAATCTTCGTGCAGCGTCTTGGGATCGTTGGGCACGAACGGGAAACGGCGCATCGGACGTTGAAGCCCGATATCGCCGTCTGCAGCGGCATGCTCGAACACTGCGCGGCGGAACGTGTCCTCGGGTCGGCCATGCGCCTCAGCTGCATCGGTAAAGGTCTGGTTGCGCATCCGCTCCAGCGCAATCCGGTCGGTATCGATATCGGTGATGCACAATTCGGGGTTCAGATCGAAACGCTCGCTTTGCGCCAGCAATTCGCCCAGCTCGTAGATCACGCCCTGCCCGTCCCATGAAAGATCGGTCGTGCTTTCGCCGTGTCCGCTGGCGGAATAGACGTAGGCACAGATCGCACGGGTGGAGGAGCTGCGGCAATGCAGGTGCCGATCGTCCGCGCGCCCGATGGTGACGGGCGAGGCGGAAAGATTGCACAGGATATGCGCGCCCGCCATCGCCGCCATGGTGCCGGGCGGATTGGGCGCCCAGAAATCCTCGCAGATTTCCACGCCAAATGTGAAACCGGGCAGATTGGCTGCGGCAAATACGATGTCGGTGCCAAACGGCACTTCTTCCCCTGCAACCGCGATCCACATATCGCGGCAATTGCGCCCGTGCGCGAAATATCGCTTTTCATAAAACTCGCGGTAATTGGGCAGATAGGATTTGGGCACGATCCCCAGCAATTCGCCGTTCGCAATGACAATTGCGCAATTGTAGATCTTCGCATTGCGGCGCAGCGGCGCACCGATGACCAGCACCGGGGTCAGCCCTTCGCTTGCCTCCACAACCTCGGCCACCGCGCGCTCCACCCGGTCCAGCAGCGCTGCCTGCAAATGCAGATCGTCGATTGCGTAGGATGACAGCGTGAGTTCTGGATAGACCAGCAGATCGACGTGGGCCTCGTGCGCCCGGCGCGCCTGGCTGATGACACCAGCTGTATTGTAGGCCACATCAGCGGGCCGCGAACATGGCGTGCAAGTCGCCACCCGGACAAAGCCCTGAGCGTGGCAATCATAGAAATTGTCAGTTGTGTCGGCCATCGGGCGGGATCTCGCATTGCATTGTCGCAAGCGCCCTAGCGCCAATTTCGCAGCAATCCTAGGCGATGAGCAAGTCAGCGGCAGCCGGACTGTTGCGCAGCATCTCCAGCAACCCGCGTTCATGGCGCGAAAGCCAGCGGGTGGCGCGTGGCAATCGCAAGCTTTTGCGCCATTCCCCTTGATGGCCAATTGCCTCGATCGCCGCAGGATGGATATAGCTTTGCCGCGCAACCGCAGGGGTGTTGCCGAGATGATCGGCCACCGTTTGCAGCAGTTCGCCAGTCGACAGATCGCCTGATGCATCGGCAAGCGTCTCGAACGCGAGCACGCTCGCGTGCCATGTGCGAAAATGCTTCGCCGTGAAATCGCCGCCCATTGTCTCGCCGATATACGCATTGACGCCGCCGGAGGTTACCGGATGCGCGGTGCCGTCGTCATCAAGGTACCGAAACAGCTGATCACTCGCATCGTCGTGCGGAAGGTCCGTCATCCGGCGGATTGCCCGTGCAAGGCGCGGATCGTCCAGTTTGATGTCGCGCTCTTTCCCGCCCTTGCCTGAAAAATGCAGGCGCAGGCTGCGGGACCGCACATCGGCATGATCGCGGCGTAAAGTCGTCGCTCCGTAACTCTGGTTCGATTGCGCGTATTGCTCGTTGCCGATGCGGATCGCGCTGAGATCCAGCAGGCGCACGACACAGGCCAGCGCGCGCGTTTGAGTAAGGTTGCGCTGGCTTAAATCATCATCGACCCGTGCCCGCATCAGTGGAAGCATTTGGCCAAACGCCTCGCACCGGTCGAATTTCTCGCCTTCGCGCATGCGTCGGAAATCGGGGTGATACCGATATTGCTTGCGCCCGGCATCATCATATCCGGTGGCCAGAATATGACCATTGTGTGCAGGGCAGAACCACTCGTCACGATAAGCAGGCGGCAATGCAATGGCGTTCAGTCTCTCGCGCTCTGCCGCATCGCGGATCAGCGAACCATCAACTTCGTAATAGGCAAAACCGCTGCCTGCACCTTTGCGTGTGATGCCCGGCAGGCTGTCATCGACATAGATCAGATTTTCCACATCAAACAAATGCACGTCGTGGCATTTCGGTTCCAGCTTGCGCATGCAAGGCAGTGCGGCCATTTCCGGGGTCAAGGACACCGCTTGTTCATCAATTCTCGCAAATACGGAGCTTCAACCATGGCCGATCCCACTTTCACCCCGCCCACGGTCTGGAGCGCGGATACCGTTTCCGGAGGCAAGTTCGCCAGCATCAACCGCCCGACATCGGGTGCGCGGAAAGAACGCGACCTGCCCGAGGGCAAAAATCCGTTCCAGCTGCACTCGCTCGCCACGCCCAACGGGGTGAAGGTGACCATCATGTTCGAAGAGCTGCTGGAAGCGGGGCACGCAGACGCAGAGTATGACGCCTACACCGTCAATATCGGCGACGGCGATCAGTTCACCAGCGGCTTTGTGGAGATCAATCCCAATTCGAAGATCCCCGCGCTGATCGACAGAAGCGGCGAAACCCCATTCCGTATCTTTGAATCGGGTGCGATCCTTATGCATCTGGCGGAGAAGTTCGGCGCGTTCCTGCCCACCGATCCTGCCGCGCGCGCAGAGGTCATGAGTTGGGTGTTCTGGCAGGTCGGCACCGGGCCGTTCATCGGCGGCGGCTTTGGCCATTTCTACGCCTATGCTCCGGAGAAATACGAATATCCGATCAATCGCTACGCCATGGAAACTAAGCGCATTTTCGATGTTGCGGACAAACGGTTGGCGCAGGGGCGCTATCTGGGCGGGGATGATTACACCATCGCCGATATGGCAAACTGGCCGTGGCTCGCGCCGTTCGTGTTCGGGACGATTTACAACGAGGCAAAGACCTTCCTGTCGATCGACGACTATGAGCACGTAACGCGCTGGGTTCACGAGATTGCCGACCGCCCAGCGGTGAAGCGCGGGCGGATCGTGAACAAGACGTGGGGGGATGACGACGCGAAACTGCTGGAACGGCATTCGCCTGCCGATTTCGAGGGCAAGAAACTGTGATGTTGCGCATTCTCGTGCGAGGATAGCACTTCACATATGCGATGAAGCCGCTATAGGACGCGCCTTCTTGCTGGGGTGTAGCCAAGCGGTAAGGCACCGGTTTTTGGTACCGGCATTCGCAGGTTCGATCCCTGCCACCCCAGCCAGTCGCTCTGCGTCAGTGCATCATCACGTGATCGCGAAGTTCCCTAGGATTCCGCCAACACACGCTGCGCCAGCGCCGCGCCCGACAGCCACGCCCCCTCAACCCGCGGACTGTGGAGGTAGTCTCCGGCGATCCCGATCCGCAGATCCGCATCATATCGCGCAGGCTCACCGTCAAGCGCCGTAGGCATGGCATACAGCCAGCGGTGTGCAGCAAGATGGATGGGATCGACCGGCGCAATTCCGGTCTGCACGAAGAAATCGGCCAGCAAAGCGGCCGCAGCGTCCTCTTTTGGCAGTTCGAGTATCTCACGGCTGCGCGCAGGGCTGGCGTGAAGCACCCAGCATTCGTTGCCCGTGCGACCCGGCTTTGCAGAATTGCGCGCCGCCCATGAAAAGGGCGCGTCAGGATTGCGCAATCCCTCGGCTGCAATCGGCAACCGTTGCGCAAATGCCGCCATCACCGCCCAGCAGGGCTCCGACGTGACACTGCCTGCAACGCTGGCAAAATGCGGGGCGGCGTCGGTCAGCAGATCTTGCGCCTGCTCTGCTGGGACCGCGACCAGCACGGTATCAGCAGTGTAGGCGTCCACCTCGGTCTGCATCCGCCAGACATCGCCTTGGCGGGTAAGTCGCTCCACGCGCTGGCCCCACAACACTTCGCCTCCGGTCAAGTCGAGCGCATCGGCCATCGCGCGGATCGGGCCGTTCATTCCCGGAACGCCCACCCATGCCTCGCCGCCTATCGATCGTTCAGCGCCAGCCCAGCGAGCGACCACGCCTGCCTGGCGCCATCCATCCACCGCTTCGCGAAAGTCGGGATCACGCGCAGTGAAATATTGTGCGCCATGATCGAAGCTGACCGCTTTTCCGGCGATCTCCGCCCGGCGTGCAGCCATTCGCCCGCCGGGACCGCGCCCCTTGTCGAAGACCCACACACGGTGCCCGGCAGCCGCCAGTTTCGTGGCGCAGGACAGGCCAGCCATGCCGCCTCCGACGATTGCGATCTGACTGTGTGGCCCGTCCATCAGGGCGCGCTGCGCTCCGGTCTGGCCTCGGCCAGCAGCACACAGAACCGATCCTCGCTATCGAGCCATCGCGACTGCGGTTCCCATCCGCCCGCCACGAGCAGCATGTTTGATGTTCGCCGGGTGAACTTGTGGCTGTTTTCGGTGTGGATGCTCTCACCCTTGCCCATCGCAAAGCTCTTGCCCGCGACCGTGAACACGATCGCGCGCTGCGCCACCAGATGCATTTCAATCCGGGCGTGTTCATCGTTCCAGCGCGCCTCGTGATGGAGCGCCTCTATCGGGATGTCGCCTTTCAGCTCGCCATTGATGCGCTGGGCCAGATTGAGATTGAACTGCGCCGTGACGCCCGCAGCATCGTCGTAGGCGGCAATCAGCACATCCTCGTCCTTGATCAGGTCCATTCCGATCAGCAGCTTTGCCCCTTCACCCAGCGTTTCGCGCATTGTGCGCAGCAAGTTGACGGCGCTCGGCGCGACCATGTTGCCGATGGTCGAGCCGGGGAAAAAGCCGAGCTTTGGCAGGTCCGCAATCTGATCGGGCAATTCGACGCGGCGCATGAAATCCGCCTCCACCGGATAGACCGGAAGACCGGGGAATTTTGCGCTCAATTCGCTGGCCGATGCACGCAGGAAATCGCCCGCAATATCAAGCGGAACGTAAGCCGCCGGGTCAATCGCGTTTAACAGCAGCGGTGTCTTGACCGAGGAGCCCGATCCGAACTCCACCACCGCGCGGTCCTCTCCGATCAGCTTGGCAAATTCGCGCCCGCGCGCCTCGAGAATCTCGGCTTCGGCTCGGGTGGGATAGTATTCGGGCAGCTGCGTGATATCCTCGAACAGCTGCGATCCGGCATCGTCATACAGCCAGCGCGCGGGAACCGCCTTTTGCGATTGCGCCAGCCCTTCCAGCACATCGGCGCGAAATGCGGTATCGACCCCGTCTTCATCGCGCTGCACCAGTGCCAGTCCTTTTTTATTGCTCACGTTCAGATATCCTTAGCCAGCCTGAGGCCGGTGAATTGCCAGCGCTGATGGGGGTAGAAAAAATTGCGGTAGGAAGCGCGCGAGTGCCCGCGGACCGTGGCGCAACTGGCACCTTTCAGCACGCTCTGGCCGCTCATGAACTTGCCATTGTACTCGCCCACGGCCCCTTCCGCCACGCGAAACCGGGGATAGGGTCGGTAAGCGGACGCGGTGAACTGCCAGCAATCGCCAAACAGTGCCCCGCCCCCGGTCGGCAGCGGCGCTTCGGACCTGTCAAGCTGATTGCCGGCCGCAGGATCGTGCGCCTTGGGGCTTTCACCGCTTTGCCCGCGTGCGATTGCCTCCCACTCGAACTCGGTCGGCAGACGATGTCCTGCCCAGTGGGCAAACGCATCGGCCTCAAAATGCGAGACGTGCGTAACCGGGGCATCGGGATCGCGCAATTGCCAGCCAGCATGAGTGAAATGTTCGTCATCACGCCAGTACCGCGGCGCACAAATCACATCAGACTGCACCCACGCCCAGCCATCGGCAAGCCACAAACTAGCGGAGCGATAGCCGTCATCGGCGATGAACTGCGACCATTCGCGATTGGTCACGAGCCGATCCGAAAGCGCAAAAGGTTCCAGCATCACGCGGTGGCGTGGCCCTTCATTGTCGAAGATAAAATCCTCGGCAGTATCGTCGCCATCTTCACCGATCAGGGCGATACCGCCGGGGTGGCTGTGCCAGCCTTGCGCATTCGTTGGCGCGCGGTCCACCGTCACGTTTTCGAACATGGCGGGACCCATCGGGTTCTGGAACAGCGCGTGCTTGATGTCGGTCAGCAACAATTCGATATGCTGTTGCTCATGCGCTATGCCCAAAGCGATGAGGGGTGTAATCGCGCTGTCGGGGGTCAGGCTATCCAGAAGAGCGCCCATCGCCTCATCCACCGCACCGCGCCAATCGAGGATTTCGGCCATGCTGGGGCGCGAGAGCATTCCGCGCGCACTGCGCGAATGGCGCGCGCCCTCGGCCTCGTAATAGGAATTGAACAGATAGGGATAGCGATCATCGAACAGGCGATAGCTCGGCTTGTGATCGCGCAGCAGGAAGGTTTCCCAGAACCAGGTGGTGTGGGCCAGATGCCACTTTGCAGGCGAGGCATCGTCCATCGACTGGATCATGGCATCGGCTTCGCTCAGCGGTTCGACCAGCGCCTGAGCAAGAGCCCGCGTCGCGGCAAAGCCCGCCGTCAGGTCAGCGCGGTGAAGGCCACGGCTCTTTGTATTGGTCTGTGACAAACCGGTTTGCAGCACTGGGGCCTCCCGCATCGACTTAGAATCCGGTGCGGAGATGGCGTATCGAGGTTGCAATTAAAAGGCTTGGCCATGAATCAGCAGCATTTTCAGCACGGGCCATCCGTTCTTGATCTGCGCACGGTGCGCGTTGGATGAGCGGTGCCGAAACACGCGCCGGGCGGATCAAGCCTCGATTTGTATCCGATTGCGCCCGCCTTCCTTCGCTGCGTAAAGTGCTTTGTCGGCGCGGGAAAACAAACTGAGCGAGGTCTCGTCGGCCTTCAACTGGGCCAGACCGATGCTGATCGTGACACTAGGGCCACCCTGCCCGACCGAACTGCCTGTCGCAATCGCCTGGCGCAACCTTTCGGCCATCTGTTTGGCCTGTGGCTCACCAGCATGGGGTACAATCCAGATAAATTCTTCCCCGCCGACGCGGCCAACCAGATCTCCATCACGGGCCTGCCTGTCCGCAATCTGCGCCACCCGTTGCAGCACCCTGTCGCCTTCGGGATGGCCATAGGTATCGTTCACCTGCTTGAACCGGTCGATATCGAACACGACCAGCATCAAAGGGTATGCCATCTGGCGTGCATCGAGAATCATGCGGTCCAGTTCCATCATCACGCGCCGCCGGTTGGCCAGACCGGTCAGGGCATCGGTCTCGGCCAGGATGCGCGCTTGACGTGCTTCTGAAATCGCAGCGAGACGCGAATGCTCCATTGCGCGTTCGCGGCTGACCTGATCGGTCACGTCCCGAACAACCGCAACGACCCGCGCAACCTTCCCGCATTCGCCAATCAGATTGCAGGCCTGAACCGAGATCGAGCGAGGCTTACCGTCATAACCGTGAATGTCGTAATGCAGGGTGAAGGGCATGCGCTCGGCGGCGCGCTCAATGATATTGCCGATCAAGTCAATATCGTTGGCAAACAGCAGCGTTTCGGCATCGCCGGCGACGAATTCGTCCTCGTGATCGATGCCGAACAGCAGGCGCATTCCGTCAGACCATTGCTGCTCTCCGGTGACGGGGTTGTATTGCCACACACCCAGATCGGCGATGCTTTCGGCCATGCGCACGGTGCGCAGCAATTCATTCATGGTCTGGGCCCGGTGGCGCGCTATTCGTGCAGCGATGCGTGCTTCGCGCCGCGATGCAACGACCGCGCCAAGCGATACGAGGGCCACCAGCGCCAGCAGCGCGACCATGACCAGCAGCATGTCGGTGCCGATCGCCTGACCAACCGCCAGCGCATCGAAAGGCGATCCATGCGGTGTTGAAGCGGTGAATTTTGAAACGGTGAAATCCGTTTGCGAGGCAAAGATCAAAACCATGCCAAGCGCACTAACGGTAAAGCCATGACGGCAACACGCAAGCGCGCCTATGGAATTTTCCCTATAATGACTGCGCCGCAGAACGGATCAGGCGGCATCGGCCTGTTGCTGTGCCACTTCGACATTCAGCATTTCAGCCAGCAGGAAAGCCAGTTCCAGCGACTGTTCCGCGTTGAGACGCGGATCGCAATGCGTGTGATACCGGTCCCCCAGTGCATCATCAGTGATCGCCACCGCGCCACCGACGCATTCGGTCACGTCCCGCCCGGTCATCTCGATATGGATACCGCCGGGATGCGTGCCTTCGGCGCGATGCACCGCAAAAAAGCCCTTTACCTCGGACAGGATGCGGTCGAACGGCCGGGTCTTGTACCCGCTGTCCGATTTCACGACATTGCCGTGCATCGGATCGCAGCTCCAAACGACGGGATGCCCCTCACGCTTCACCGCGCGCACCAGCTTGGGCAAACCGTCAACAACCTTGTCGTGACCATAGCGACTGATCAGCGTGATCCGACCCGCCTCACGCGCAGGGTTCAACTGATCGAGCAGCCTGATCAGCGCATCCGGTTCAAGGCTGGGTCCACATTTTATGCCCAGCGGATTGCCGATCCCCCGAGCAAATTCGATGTGCGCGCTGTTTTCAAACCGGGTGCGGTCGCCGATCCACAGCATGTGTGCGCTGGTCGCGTACCAGTCCCCGGTGAGCGAATCCTGCCGCGTCATCGCCTGTTCGTAGGGCAGCAGCAGCCCTTCGTGGCTGGTGTAGAAACTGGTGCCCTGCAATTGCGGCACCGTTGCCGGATCGATCCCGCACGCCTCCATGAAATCGAGCGACTCGCCAATCCGGTCGGCGGTCTGCGCAAACTTATCGGTCCACGGCGTGCGGCCCATGAAATCGAGCGTCCACTGGTGCACCTGCCGCAAATTGGCATACCCCCCGCCTGCAAACGCGCGCAAAAGGTTCAGAGTTGCAGCAGCCTGCGAATAGGCACGCACCATACGGGCGGGATCGTTGCGACGCTGCACGGGATCGAATTCGATCCCGTTGATATTATCGCCAAGGTAACTTGGCAGGGTAACTTCGCCGATCGTCTCTGTTGGAGAGGAACGCGGCTTGGCAAACTGCCCGGCCATACGCCCCACCTTCACCACCGGGCGCTTGCTCGCAAAGGTCATGACCACCGCCATTTGCAACAGCACACGGAACGTGTCGCGGATGTTGTTGGCGTGAAATTCGGCAAAACTCTCAGCGCAATCGCCACCCTGCAACAGGAAGGCTCGTCCTTCGGCAACGTCGGCCAGATCCGCCTTCAACGCGCGTGCCTCGCCTGCAAACACCAGCGGCGGATAGGTAGCAAGTGTCGCCTCGGCCTCGGCCAGTTCGGCCGGGTCTTCGTAATGTGGCAGATGCCGTGCCTCAAAGCCCTTCCAGCTTTCAGGGGTCCAGTTGCGTGCCTTGTCGCCAGCCATGTCAGTTTCGTTTCTAGTTTCGGATCGTTGCGCCCTTGCACCCTGTCAAAGGCGCGGGTGTGCGGGGAGTGCGTGGGTTGCGCCGCTACACGGGCGCTGATCTATATGTAAAGCCGCAATGGGTTCTACGACAATTATATTTCACAGTCAGCATTCCAGTGTCAGGCGGTTGCGAGCAATCAGCGCGCAACCACCTCCGGTCCCTCAACCTCCTGCATCGGTTTGATGGTCGCGCGGGTCGCCTTGGAAGCGGGCGCGGCGAGCGGTTCTATCTCGGCCAGCTTCTGCCCTTCGGGGATGATCGCAACTCGCAGCGGCGCGCCTTGTGCGAAATACCGGTCAGCCAGGAATTGCATGATCTGCGGAGTGGTCTGCGAATAATCAGCCAGCAGCGAACGCAACACCGTCACGCGCTCCGGATCAAGGCTCGCTCCCTCCAGATTGTACAGCCAGAACTGATTGCCCGTCGATGCGCGCCGGATCAGTTGTCCCAGCGGTTCGGTCACCCGCTCAAGCTCGTCCGCGGCGGGCGGATTGGCTGCGAGGTCCTTGGCAATTCGGTCCGCCTCGGCGAAGAATACGGGAACGAATTCCGGCTCCAGTTGCGCGAGCGCGGTGATCGTCCCGCCGCCGGAAATGTCGGTCGGCCATTTTGAAAACACCTGCGGCGAATAGCTGGCACCTGCCTTTTCGCGCAGCGCATCAAGCAGGCGGTTGTTGAACAATTGCGTCAGGATCTCGATCTGGCGTGATTCGCGGATGCTTTTGATACCACCGCCACTCTTCCACGCGATCACGGCGGCGGCCTGATTGGCATCGCCGCGATGTTCGAGAACGGTCGGCATCGCAGCGCCAGCCGGGAAAGCAGGCACGCGCGCCGCCACTTCGTCCGGGATCGGTTCGCGCGCAGGCAACGCACCGAATGTGCCCGCCAGCTTGGCAACGATGGCGTCCTTGTCGAACTCGCCGAACACCAGCACTTCGACCGGGCCTTGCTTCAGCAGGGGTTCCCAAACCTTGCGGAAACCTTCGGGCGTGACCTGTTCAAGAGCATCGCGATCAGGCGTGGCAAACCGCGGATCACGGTCCGTAACGAGGTACTGCAGATCGCGATTGAGGATGCCGCCGGGGCTGGTCGCATAGGTGTTGTAAGCGAGCGCCGATGCAGCCTTGGCCCGGATTACCGGTTCAGCGTCCCAGCGCGGCATCCCCAGCTTTGCCGCGAACAGATACAACTGGTCCTCTACGTCGCTGGACCGGGTCTGCGCGGTCAGCGTGAAGACTGCATCATCGATTGCGAAGTCGAAGCCCAGCTTTCGACCTGTGGCCAGCCGGTCGATCTCGTTCTGGCCAAGTTCGCCCAGCCCCGATCCCACCAGAGCGGATTCGCCAATGGCGGCGTAAACCGCAGTGTCGGCGTCGAACGCGCGATAACCTGCGCCAAAGCGCACTTTGACCGTCACGCGGCCGGGCTCGGCATCGTTTGCCCATACCAAAGCGCGCACACCGTTGGCAAAGTTGATCTGTTCCACTTCGAGCAAACCCACAGGCTCACGGCTGACAATCGATCCCGGCGCGCCAATCGCTGGCAGATCGGCAAAATCGATGCTCTGCGCCGCCAGACGCGCGCTTCCATCAACATCGACCTCGCTCGCCAGCGCCAGCCGCAAGGCGGTGGCATCGGCCTCGCCACCCTGCGGGGTGACATAGACGGAACGCACCACGTCGCCTTCGAACAGCGCCTTGGTCCGGGCAAGAATCTCGTCCGGGACCAAACGACGTTTCATGCCGCGAAACACATCCAGCACCACTTCGGGCGAGGCAACGGTCTCGCGAATATCCACGGCATTGACAATGTTGTCGGCCAGGGTCGATCCGGCCTGCACACTGCGCTGTTCAACCTGATTGGCAAACACCACATCGAATTCGGCGACCTCGCGATCGATCTCTTCCTGCGTCGGCCCGGTAGCGATGGCATCGGCGATCACGCTGCGCACGTCTGCCAGCGCGGCCTCCCAGTCGTCCGTCAGTGGAGCAAAAGTTACAAAGGTTGCATCGGTTGAGCGCGAAATATCATCCTGCTGTACCTGCGCATACAGATAGCTCCCGCCGCCGCGCGCGCGCGTTTCGAGCCGCCGGTTGATGATGGCCTGCGAAACCGCATCCAGCAGCAGCCCTTCGTTATAGACGATCGTATCGTCCACTTTGCGCCACGGACGCATGATCGCATAGGTCAGGTTGCGCGGCAGGTCAGCCTCGACCTTCACGCCCAGCTCGCCAATCGGCCAGCCCGTGCCTGCCGCAATTTCGGTCCCTTCGGGGGCGACCGGATCGCCGAAATCAGGCGCGATCCCGGCCTCGCCCCGGGCTTTCCAGTCGGCGAACGATTGCTCTACCAGTCCGGCCAGCACCATAGGATCAGCATCGCCCGAGACGACTACGACGGTGTTTTCCGGACGATACCAGAGCCGGTGAAACTCTGCGACCTGTGCGCCGGTGGCCCCCTCAAGCGTTTCAACGGTGCCTATGGGATTGCGCGAGGCAAGCCGCTGTCCGGCAAAAAAAGTTTCGCGCGTGAACTGGTTGACCCGCTCCGCCGCGCCGCCACGCTCCCGCTTTTCAGCAAGCACGATCGGACGCTCAGCCGCGACATTCGCGTCGCTGAGGACTGGTTCGCGAACCATGCCGGAGAGGTATTTGAAGCTTTCGACCAGCTTTGCGGTGTCGGCGTTGGGCAGGTCCAGCTTGAAAGCCGTGTGCGTGGGGCTGGTTTCCGCATTGGCATCGCTGCCAAATGTCGCGCCAAGGCGCTGCCAGGTCGCTATCGCTTCGGCCTGCCCCAGATATTTGCTCTCGCGGAATAGCAGGTGTTCTAACAGGTGGGCATAGCCCTGTTCCCATTCGCGTTCGTGCAAGGATCCCGCGTCAACCCGCACCCGGATCGATACCTGGCCCGGCGGCACACCGTTGCGACGCACGGCATATCGAACACCGTTGTCCAGCTCGCCAAACAGCCATTCGCGATCAATCGGGACATCGCTTCCCTTGTAAAGCCACGGAACCTCGTCCCCGTTTTGCAAAGCCTTGGGTGCGGGCACAGCAATCTCTGCCGACGCCACAGCGACACCCGGGGCCGCAGGCTGCCGGGGCGACTCCTGTGAGTAGGCAGGAATGGCCAGCGCAAACGGAGCGGCAAGAAGGACAAAGGCGCGTGACGCGCGGAAAAGTGGGTTCATATGTTCTGCCTATAAGACGCAGAAGTGTGAAGCCATAGTGAATGTCTCACATGAATGGATTGCTTGCCCCGCAGCGACTGCATCCCTATTTACAAGGCATGTTTATCGAAACCGAAACGACGCCAAACCCGTCGAGCCTCAAATTCCTGCCCGGTCGCGCTGTGATGTCGACCGGGACGCGCGAATTTGCCTCCCCCGAAGCGGCCGAGGCCAGCCCGCTGGCGGAGGCGATTTTCGACACCGGAGAGGCGGTGAACGTCTTTTTCGGCTATGATTTCGTCACCGTCACCGCCGCCCCCGGTGCAGACTGGAGCGCGCTGAAACCGCAGGTCATCGCAATCCTGCTCGATCACTTCGTATCCGAAGCGCCGCTGTTCGCCGGCGGCAGCGCAAACGGCATCAACGTCCCCGCCGAGACCGATACAATGGTCGTCGAAGACCGCGAGGAAGACGCTGAAATCATCGCCAATATTCAGGAATTGCTCGAAACGCGCGTGCGCCCTGCTGTGGCCAGCGATGGCGGCGACATCGCCTATCGCGGGTTCAGGGATGGCGTGGTCTACCTCACCTTGCAGGGTGCGTGTTCGGGCTGCCCGTCAAGCACCGCAACGCTCAAGCATGGTATCGAAGGTTTGCTGAAACATTATGTGCCCGAAGTCGTTGAAGTGCAGGCAGCCTGAGACTTCAAGCATTAGAGAGACTTCGCATGACCAAGCAATTTCACGACACCATCCTGTCGGACGCTGCGCTCGACCAGATTTTCAACGAAGCGCGCACCTATAACGGCTGGCTGGACAAGCCTGTTTCCGATGAGCAGTGCCATGCCATCTGGAACTTGCTGAAAATGGCGCCAACCTCCGCCAATATGCAGCCCGTTCGCATCGTATGGGTAAAAGGCGACGAGGCAAAGGCGAAGCTCGGCGAGCTCGCATCCGATGGCAACAAGGACAAGATCAAGGCCGCGCCCGTGACCGCAATCATTGGTTACGATATCGATTTTCACGAAGAGCTGCCGTGGCTGTTTCCGCACACCGATGCCAAAAGCTGGTTCGATGGCGACGAGGAAGGCCGCAAGGAAGGCGCGTTTCGCAATTCATCGCTGCAAGGCGCCTATCTGATCATCGCCGCTCGCGCCCTTGGCCTTGATTGTGGGCCGATGTCCGGTTTCGATGCGGACGGGGTGAATGCAGAATTCTTTGCCGATCAACCGCGCCACCGCGCGAATTTCATCTGCTCGATCGGCTATGGCGATCCGCAGAGCCTTTTTGATCGCTCACCGCGCCCCGAATTCGAGAAATTCAACAGCATTGTCTGACTTGCCGCATCGCCTTGTCTGAGGCAGGGCACCGCCATGCGCACTCTCGCAATAGAGACCGCCAGCGAGGCTTGCTCCGTCGCCCTGTTCAACGGGGGGCGATTGGTTGCGCGCGATCATCGCGTGCTGGGCCGTGGCCACGCCGAACAACTCGTGCCGATGATTGCCGGTCTGCCCGAAAAAGGCCAAGCGGATCGCATTGTGGTGTCGCTTGGCCCCGGCAGTTTCACCGGGGTGCGGATCGGTTTGGCTACTGCGCGCGCTCTGGGTGTGGCATGGGGGGTTGAAGTGTTGGGTTATCCGACGCTGGCGCTGATTGCCGCGATGGCGCAGGCGCAACACGAAAAATCATCGCTTACTGTGTGCGTCAGCGGCGGTCATGGGGAGTGGTTCATTCAGGACTTTGGCCCAGACGGGTTGCCGCAGACAGAGGTGCAATCCCAAACGCCCGATCAGGCACAGCACGACATCCGTCATCCGTTCGCTGCCGGCAACCGGGCCAGCGATCTCCTCGGGCCTGATCTGACTGAGCGGCATGCACTTGATTTGCTGCCTGACGCGTCTGCTGTGCTTTTGTTGCCTGAGGTACTGTTCAGCCCGGCCCGTACGCCGATCTATGGCCGCGCTCCCGATGCCAAGCCGCAAAAGCAGGCCGCACGAACATGAGCGTGTGCGAGTCGCTCGTCGATCAGATCATGATCGTCATGGATGAAGCCTTCGACCCTGCCTTTGGAGAGGCATGGAACCGCCGGCAGATCTGCGACGCGCTGGCGATGCCCACCACCCACGCATTGCTGGTCGATGCCAATGGCGCGGTAATCGGTGATAAGTGGCACGATCCTGCAGGCTTCGTGCTTTCGCGCCATGCCGCCGATGAAGAGGAATTGCTGCTGATCGCCGTGCTGCCGCAATATCGCACGCGCGGGTTGGGACAGGCGCTGATCGATCACCTGTTCGATGCCGCGGGCGCGCGCGGCGCGACAAAGGTGTTTCTGGAAATGCGGCGCGGCAATCCCGCCATCTACCTTTACCAACGGGTAGGATTTGAACCCATTGGCGAACGACCTAACTATTACCGAATGGTCGATGGTAGCCGGTTGGATGCTATTACTTTCGTCCGCTTCCTCTAGTTGGCAGCTTAGCGTGAATATCTTCCGCGTTGCCTAACATAGGTTGCTGTCATTCCTTGCATTGGGGTAAAGTGTGGTTCATGGATAATAAACTGGCGAAAACAGCCAGGGGAAAGAAAAACACCTGAGGAACTCATGCAAGATCTGGAAAACGAAATGAAAGAAACCCTCATCACTCTGACGAGCGACATCGTGGCCGCCCATGTCAGCAATAATGACGTGGCAATTGAAGATGTTTCGGCTTTGATAACCAACGTCTATGGTGCCCTTGTCGCACTTGGCGAGGAAACCGAGAAGGTCGAAGAGCGACCTGAGCCCGCAGTTTCAATTCGCGCATCGATCAAGCCGGATTACATCGTTTGCCTGGAAGACGGCAAGAAGCTGAAGATGCTTAAGCGTTATCTTCGCACCAATTTCGATATGACGCCCGAAGATTACCGCGCACGCTGGAACCTGCCTGCCGATTATCCGATGGTTGCACCCAACTACGCGGAAAAGCGCCGGGATCTTGCCAAGAAGATCGGTCTGGGCCGCAAACCGGGGACAGGGCGCGGGCGCCGCAAGGCTGTCTGACCAGGTTCGCCAATGGAAGGCTGGAAAACCGCCGTTTCGCATATGCGGACCGGCGGTTTTCCCTTGGCCCGGCGAACTTTGACGCCGCCGTCGCCTGTTCAGGACATGCCCAACCTTTTGCCCAGCCCGCTTGAGCAAAACGCCTGGTCTGGGTAAGGCAGCAGGAATATTTCTTCTGAGCGCGGCGCCGGGCAAAGGTTCGGCGGAGGTAGCGCTCACATATCGGCGAGGGAGCTGTCCTTGACCCAGAAAATCGATCTTGAGCAATTGTGCGCTGAAAAAGGGCTTCGCATCACCGAGCAGCGGCGCGTCATCGCCAAAGTCCTGTCGGACAGCGAAGACCATCCCGATGTGGAACTGCTCCACGCGCGGGCGGCGGCAATCGATCCCAAAATCTCCATTGCCACTGTCTATCGCACCGTCCGCCTGTTCGAGGAGGCGGGCATTCTCGACCGCCATGACTTTGGCGATGGCCGATCGCGCTACGAACCTGTGCCCGAGGCGCACCACGATCACCTGATCGATGTGGAAACCGGGATGGTTGTCGAATTCGTCGATCCTGAAGTGGAATCGCTGCAACGCCAGATCGCCGAAAAGCTTGGCTATCGTCTGGTCGATCACCGGATGGAATTGTACGGCGTTCGCTTGAACCGCGAGGAGCCAGAGCGTTCATGAGCGACCCTGCGAACACGCCCCTGCCCTCCGATAGCACCGCAAACGGTGTCGCGCCGGAAAGCGGCGCTTGGCAGTTGCGGGTCGCCGCCGCGCGCGGTGAGACGACGCCCCTTTCCCTCATGGACTGGGTGCGGCTGCTTGGCAGGTGCCTTGGCCTATTAGTCCTGATGCTGATCTTCGTACCGCTGCATTATCTGTATCGCACCTTTTCCTATGGTTCGCCGTTCCCGATGCTGTTCCTGCGTTATGCCGCGCGGGTATCTGGGGCGCGAGTTGAGACGATCGGCACACATCTGCGGCGCGATGTCTTCTTTGTTTCCAACCATGTCTCGTGGATCGACATCCTGTCGCTTGCCGGCGCGAGCGGGACGGCATTCGTCGCCAAGGCGGAGCTTGAACAAAGCCCGCTGGTCGGCTGGCTTTCATCGCTCAACCGCACGGTGTTCGTAAAGCGCGAACACCGCATGGGAGTGGCCGAGCAGATCAACGCCCTGAAAGAGGCGCTGGCCGACAACTGGTCTGTCACCGTCTTTCCCGAAGGGACAACGACGGACGGAAAATCGTTGCTGCCGTTCAAGACCAGCATGCTTTCCGTCCTGGAGCCGCCCCCGCCGGGCGTTCTGGTGCAGCCGGTGCTCGTTGATTATGGGGCCGTTGCCGAATGGATCGGATGGATCGGTGAGGAAAGCGGCCTCAACAACGCCAAGCGGGTGCTGTCACGCAAAGGCACCTTCGACTTGAGACTGCATTACCTCGAACCGTTCAGCCCCGAGGAATTTCGCGGGCGCAAGGCGATCAGCAGCGAGGCGCGCCGCCGGATCGAGGAGGCACTTTGCGAAACGCTGGGAAAGCCCCTGCGTGAATTCAGCCATTCAGTCCCACCGGTGAGATACGAGGCGCGGCGCGCACCGGTTCCCGTAGACACGCCGTAGCCATCAGAACCGACCGTTACAGGGCGGCGCGGACCAGCCAATCGTGGAAGATGCGCACGGGGCGCGATTCCAGCGCGGTCGGCTTGCATACGAACCAGTAGCTGTACGGACTTTCGACCTCGATCCCACCCAGATTGGTGAGACGATTGTCAGCCGCACGCCGCAGGTGATCGTCATGCATGATCGCGATGCCGAGCCCTTGGGCCGCGGCTTCGAGCATCAACTGGCCCGAATCGTAATGATCGATCGCGGCAGGCTCCATATCGTCGAGGCGATGTGCGTGTTTCCAAGCGCGGAAACTTTCTGGCAGTTCGTTGTGAATGAGGAAGGTCTGCTTGGCGAGGCGCTCTGCGGTCACCTCGTCGCCAATTGTCCTTGCCACTTCCTTTGAACAGATTGCGTGGACCAGATTATGGTCCAGCCGCACCGCATGCAGATTTGTGTCCGGCCCGCGCGAGAGAATGATCGCCGCGTCCAGCGTATCGCCCACCCGGCCCTCCAGATGCGGCGCTGTATCGATGTCGATATGAAGCAGCGGATGGCGTTTGCGCAATTCGCCAAGCTTGGGGAAAAGCCGTTGGCTGCCGAACATGGGAAGTACGCCGAGCCTGAGCCGCAACAGCGAGATATTCTCCGATTGGCTTTCTACCGCGCGGGCGAGCGATTCCAGATGCGGGTTAACCGCCTCGTAAAACGCTTGTCCCTCATCGGTCAGCTGCATCGACTGGCGCGCGCGCGTGAACAGTTTCTTGCCGACGAATTCTTCAAGATTGGTAATCCGGCGCGAAAGGGCGGACGGGCTGAGCCCGATCTCTTCCGCTGCCGCCCGGGCAGAGCCCAGTCGAACAGTGCGCATGAAGGCTTCGAGCGCGCGAAGCGGTGGCAAACGACGTGAAGGCATCGAACTCTCCTATCTGGAAGGAGATACGGTCGGCGCAGGCTTTAGATGCAAAAAACAGAAGGACTTGCCGGAAAAATTGCTCGCAGATGCGATTACTGCAATTCAGTCGCAGGTTCGGCTGGCTCCGGTGCGTGAAGGCGCAGGCGCTTCACATGGGTATCGTCGCCCGCTGTAACCTCAATGCGCCAGCCGCTTTCATGTTCCAGCACGGTCCCCACCTGCGGCACCGCCTCTGCCAGCACAAACGCCAGACCGCCCAGCGTATCAACCGATTCCTCGACTTCGCCGAGGCGCGGATCGACCAGTTCGCTGATGTCATCCAGCTCCGCGCGGGCGTCGCAATCCCACATCCCCTCGCCGATCGGGACAATCAGCGCTTCGGGTGTTTCGTCGTGCTCATCCTCGATCTCGCCAACGATTTCCTCGACCAGATCCTCGATCGTGATGAGGCCGTCCGTGCCGGAAAACTCATCAAGGACGATCGCCAGATGCACGCGGCGCGCACGCATATCGGCCAGCACATCAAGCGCGCCGCGCACCTGCGGCACATAGAGCGGCTGGCGCATCATCACGGTCCAGTCGCGCGGTGGGCGCTTGCCGTTGGCAAGATAGGCGAACACGTCCTTGATATGGACCATGCCGATCACGTGATCCAGAGTGTCGCGATAGACTGGCATCCGCGAATGGCCGTGTTCGGCAAAGGTCGCGATCAGTTCTTCCCAACTTATCTTGGCATCGACCGCGATGATCTCGCCGCGCGGCACGGCGACATCGTCGGCATCGTGCTCTGAAAAGTGCAACAGATTACGCAGCATTTGCCGCTCGAGAGGCGAAAGGTCACCATTGGTGCTGGCGCGGTCGTCCGGAGGATTGTCGCCGTTTTCGCCCTCATGTTCGTCGATCGCTTCCTCGAGCTGGGCGCGCAAGGAACGATCGCCCTCAGGGGCACCAACGAGGCGTTTCAGTGCGTGCCAAAGCCCGCTGCTACTCTCCGCGTCTCCCGCGGCGGATGGTGTATCGGGCATGGCCCTGGTTTTTCAACTCCGTACAGACGCGCCCGTTGGCGCTCAATCGCCATATGGGTCAGCAATGCCCATGATTGCAAGAGCGCGTGTTTCCAGAGCCTCCATTGCCTCGGCTTCTTCGTCGGAATGCACGTGGTCGTGGCCGGCGAGATGCAGCAATCCGTGGACGATCAGATGCGCAGCGTGATGTTCAAGCGGGACGCGCTTTTCAACAGCTTCGCGCGCGCAGGTTTCTTGGGCTAATGCGATATCGCCAAGCATAACCGGCGGGCCATCAGGCGCGAGATCGAGCAATTCCTCACGCATCAGCATCGGGAAGCTGAGCACATTGGTCGGCTTGTCCCGCTCGCGCCATTCACGGTTGAGCGCGTGGACCTCGGCATCGCTGGTGAACAGGATGCTCACCATCAGCCGCCCATTGGCCAGCAATTGCTCACCCTGCCCCGCGGCATCGGCGGCGCGCTGTGCCAGAGCTTCCCACGCGCCCCATAAGATCTGGGGGGGTGTCCAATCCTCGATATCGATATCCAGTTGCATGATGCGCAGCGCCTTAGCGCGGATTGTCTCGACTAGGAATGGTGTGAAACGAGGCCGACCTGCAATGGCGCTTAACGGGGAGCAGCAATGGCATTTCTAGTCACCGGAATTGGTCGGCCGGGCGACGGCGGGCTTATCCTGCACCCCGGAGCGCCACGGATCAGCGAGCGCTTTTTCACACGATCCGTCCGCACCAACGATCAATATTCCCGCGTCGCCCGATGATCCCTCTTTCTCGCTTACGGGTCAGAACGCTTGCCGCGCCGTTACCCCGAACGTACGGGGCTGACCGATGTTGAACCCTAACCGCGCGCGGCCGCCGCGTTCACGATCGAACGACAGCAGCGGGTTTTCATCGAACACATTGTTGGCATATACCGTCAGCGACAGTCCGCTATCCAACTCTATCCCGGCACTCAAATTGACCAGTTGATAATCGGGTAGCAACAGATCGACCGTGGTCGACGCGGTCGCTGGCGCTCCACCGAAAGGCAGTCCGGCAACAAACGTTCGCGGGTTGTTTTCCTGATCCGCCGGCTGGGTGAAGCGCGATCCGACATGCTGGAACGATCCCGCCACAAACGCCGTGGTCGAGGTGCCCAAGTCCCATTCATAGCTGCCGCTTGCCGAAAACTGGAATTCGGGAACAGAGGGCAGGCGGTTGCCTTCGCGAATGCCTGTCGCCGGTGCCAGCGGACCTGGAAGAGTGCTGTTGAACTCCGACTGGATGTAGCTCCCGCTCAAATTGAGATTGAAGCCGGGCGCCGGATTGAGGCCAAGTTCAGCTTCAACCCCGGCGGCAAAAGCTTCGGGAACGTTGAACACGATTCGCGACGAACAGCTTCCGGCATCGAGCGTCACCTGAAGGTCGCTGATGTCGTTGTAGAAGGCAGCAGCGTTGAAGGTGAACCCGGTGCCTTGTGTCTTTACCCCGACCTCATAGTTCCACAGGGTTTCGTCGTTGTAGTCTTGAAAGCCTCCGAACAGCGCCAGATCCTGCGCGTTGCATAGCGGGGTATTGAGCGGATCGTTGACCCCGCCCAGCCGGAAGCCCTGCGACGCCTGCGCGTTGATCGAAACATCCGGGCTGACTTCATAGCTCAACAGGAACCGCGGAGTGAACCCGTCAGATGCGGTGCGATCGACCACGCCCGCATCGCCATTGGCGAACAGGCCGCCGGTGGTGATCACGCGGGTTTCCTCAAAATCATAATACCGCCCGCCAGCCGTAAAGGTCAGCTTGTCAGTGATTTCGTAACTGGCCTCGCCGAATACGGCGAGTTGTTCGATGTCGAACGGCAGATCCGAATTGAACGGCGAATCCACCGGGAAGCCATTGGAAACTGCCGCCGATGTGCCCGCGCCGAGCGTCGCATCGGTAAAGGCATCATAGCCGGGGGTGGGCAAACGCTGGCGATAGTCGCGTTTCACGTCGGAATAGAACCCCCCGATCAGCCACTGGAACGGCCCGTCATAGTCCGAGGCAAACCGGATTTCCTGCGTCAGCGTTTGCAGATCGGTGGTATCGCGCAGGTTCGATGGCAGCAGCACTGCGGCATCGGGAAAACCGAGATCGACCGAGACAGACCCCGTCAACGCGCTGGCATCGCGGCTGACCAGAATGTTGCGGTCGGTGAAGGAACTGACCGAGGTGAACGCGACCGCTCCCAGATCGGCCTCAACCACCACATCCGCGATCAGCGTCTCATCCTCGAACGCCTCGCGCAGCAGCAGGAACTGCTCGCGCTCGCCCAGTTGCACCGGCGGGCGCGTGGTGGTGAAGGGATTGGCGAACAGGCTGAAGATCTCCTGCCGGTTGAATCCGTCGGCCTTGATCTTTTGATAGACGATACGCGGAGTGATGCTGAACCCATCACCGGTATCCAGCCGCAGCGCAATCCGCCCGCCATAACGCTCGCCGCTGTTGATATCCTCCCCGCCGGCAGGTCCCAGTGCGTCGATGAACCCGGCATAGCGGGTGTAGTAACCGACCGCACGAATGGCGGCCTTGTCGCCCAGCGGCACGTTGACCGCGCCTTTAAGGTGCCAGCCGATGTCGTCACCATCGACGAGATTGACGTTGGCTTCGGTCAAGCCCTCGGTAACGCCGATTTCGGGTTGGTTGGTGATGTAGCGGATCGTGCCGCCCACCGATCCGGAGCCGAACAGCGTGCCCTGCGGCCCGCGCAGCGTTTCCACGCGATTAAGGTCGAAGAGGTCGAGATCGGGCGTGAACAGCGAAAGCGAAATCACCGATTCATCGAGATAGACGCCGACCTGTTCCTTCACCCCCGGTTGGTCGCGAACAACCTGCCCGGCAGAAATCCCGCGCACCGAAACCTGACTTTGCCCCGGCCCGAGATTCTGGATGGTAAGGCCCGCGACATTGCGAGACAGATCCTCAAGGGTGACCGCACCCGAACGCTGAATGTCCTCCTGCGTCTGGGCATTGATCGAAAACGGTACGTCCTGAAGAGTTGTATCGCGCTTTGTGGCCGTCACGATGATGACATTGCCCTCTGCCGCGACAGGATCGTCAGCCGTGCCGGCAGCCGTATCCTGCGCCAGCGCGGGACTAGCCCACAACATTGTGGCGGTGCCTGCCAACAGCACGTTGCGACGAACATTACGGGTTGCAGCTACTACCTTCATGCCAACTCTCCTGCAGCTTTTTTCACCGAACAACAGTGCTTTCTGTTCGAATTTTATGGTGATCAAATTGTCACATCGTCTTCATTGCAACAACAAGAGACGCAGTCTTCCGAATATTTCAGGCGGCGGTCGTTGCATCGGCGCATCACAAGCCATTGCCTTCGAGATTGCACACTCTCACTCGGCCGGCATGTTCCTGCGCTCGAACGCCGAAGATGGCTGAGCGCAAATTGCGAAAGTTGCCGTCATTCTCTTAACTGAAACGGCTGACCGTGCGCGCTGCTCAATGCCGCCTATGCTGCGGGTATCCGCGGCTGGGGCTTGCGGTCCGCTGGATAACCGGGAATCTGTTCCAATGCCGGTGCGCCGGTGATCGCATGGCTGGCCAGCTTGCCGCTCATCACCGTGCATTCGACACTGCCGACATTGAGGCCAGTGTAGGTCCAGTCCCCGGCGATGACCAGGTTGGCAAAGTCTGTGTCCCAGGCCACCATCCGCGCCGCCGTACTGCGCGGCGGCGAGGTGACATAGCGTTCCGTAGGATCGATGTTGGCGCGCCAGAACTGGGTGTCGAACAGCTCCGGTCCAACGCCCGGGCGCGGGCTATCGTTGACGAGGAACCCGAAGTTCATGCCGGTTTCGCCGTCCGGGCCGACGCCGGGCAGAGCCGTCTTCGGCAGCAGGCCGGGCATCGCCTTGTTGAGATAGGCGATGCAGGTGGCCTTCACCTCATCGGCCACTTTTTGCGGATAGTTGCTGTCGCTGAACGGCGGCTGGTGTGGATCATCGGGCAGACAATCGCAGAAATACCAGAGCGATTTTGGCGCATTGTTTGCAGGCCACGCTTCGAACGGGATGAGGTGCCGAAGTTCGGCATGCCCATCCAGAGGCGGATACCATGTGTCAGCCAATGGCGTGCCGGTCGCCGGCAGCTTAGGCGTCCAGCCCAGCGCCTCGTAGCTTTCGGTCAACCACACCTGCATCGCCTGGGTGCGCACGGTTGGCAGCGCATCGACCATTGTCTGCCAGCGCGCGGATTTCTCGGTCAGCGCGCTGGCAACATAAGGCACCGCGCCGATCGACAGCGCGAAGACCAGCGTATCGAAATCCTTGCCAGCGGTCAGGGTGCGAAAATTCTCAGGCTGCCACGGCGTCCACCAACTTTCGAGGTCGTAGCCCTTGCCAGCCATATCCGGGCCTTCGACGAGCTGGCCATAGAGCGGCTCGCCTGGCCACGACGGCACCGGGAGCGTTTCTGTGGGTGTGAACAGTGGCTCATAGCCATAGAGCCCGCCTTTGGGAGTAGCCTGCACGCGGATGTTCACGCTGTCCACGGCGCTGCCATCGGCATTGAGCGTCAGCGCCTCTACCTTGCTGAAGAAGGCGAACTTCACGCCGCGCTTCTTCAGCACCTCATACAGCGGCGCGATTATCGTCTCACCGGTGCCGGCGGCAAAAGCATAGAGGACATGGCCGCAATAGGCAAAGCAGCGCAGCGTCCAGTGGGCATAGGCGCCGGCGGCCATGCGCGAGGGCTTGGCGGTATCGCCGTGCGGATACTGGTAGGCGAGGTTGATGGTGTTGAGCGCCAAGGGCGAGGATAGGGTTTCCGGCATGGCGCCCTTGGCGGCCAGCCAGGCGTCCCAGTTCTGATCGTCGAGATGGTCCCAGCCCAGTTGCACCACGTCATCGACCAGCACGCCATACACCAGCGTAAAGATATAATCGACCATCAGCACCAGGTTACCGATGTTGTCCTGCCCGGATGACCGCGCGTTCTCGAGCTCGATGCGGCGCATGGCGTGCCACACTTCTTTCAACAGGTGCAGCACCTCAAGTGCCACCTTTCCCGTGACATGGCCCTTTGCCTGTTGCACCATTTCGTGGATGATCTTGCGGATGCTGCTGGGCATGGCGGCACCCGCGTGCCCGGCAAGCGCGGTGCCGAGCATCGCCAACACTTTCTCGATCAGACTCAGCACATCGAGCATGTCCTGCGGCTTGCCCGGATCGGGGAAGATGCGGTTCTCCGGGAAGGTGAGCGGGTACATCTGTGGCTGGCCATCCACCCAATTGTACAATTGCACCGTGTCGATCGGCCGGAAGGCCGACTGGAAATCGGGGATCGGGCTGGTGGGGGGCCTGTCCAGTTCGGCATAAACGGCCGCCATCATTGGCAGCGCGTTGAAATAGGCACCACAAAAGCCGTGGATGCCGTGCTCCTCAATGCGCTGGAACGGACCGCGTGACGAGGCGCATTTGCCGCCAAGGCGCCAGCCAAGCGTATGGATGATGACCTCCACCTCAGGCGTGTTGGTCAATTCAAAAGCTGTCGCGAGCGCGGCGATACCGCCGCCCAGTATGGCCACACGCCTCGGTGCGATCTGCGGTTCCGTCATCGTCGTTCTCCCCCCGAAAAATCCGTTTTCAACCCGTCCAGCCGGCGGCTCGCAATGCACCGGCAAATTGTTCGAGATGGGCCGGCTGGCTGAAAGGATGGCCAAGGGCCAGGCCCTTATGGCTGTAGCTTGGGTGCATTTCCATCGCCTCGGCGCAGGCGGCGCGGGCCGCCGCCGTGTTGCCGGCAGCCGCATTGCAGGCGGCCTCCAGGAAATGCAGGAAGAAATAATCGGGCCGGCGGGCACAGGCGGCATGCGCATGGGCCAAAGCCTCGGCCGGTCGATCGCCGATCAGGCAGGCGATGGCCTTGCTCCGCAGCCACAGCCAGTCGTGCGGATCATGGGGGCTGAGCGCCAGCGCGGAATCGCTGGCGGCAATCGCCCCTTCGACATCGCTGTGAAAGGCCAGCACGCGGCCAAGTTCACCCTGCGCGGCGGCATTCCAGGGGTTGAGCATCAGTGCCAGTTTCTGTTCGGCAATCGCCTTGTCCACCTGACCGGTGAATGACATCACCATGCCGAGCGCATAATGGGCGCTCGAATCGCGCGGATTGGCTTCCACCGCCCGCTTTGCATAACCCAGCGCATTGCCCAGCCGTGCGACCGGGTCTTTCAATGTGCCGGCCCACACCCCGGCCAGTTCGGTCTGCGCCAGCAGCGCCAGCGTAACCGCGTCATCTGGTGCCAGTGCCAGCGCTTCGGTCAGCAGCGCCTTTGCCTTCTGGATGTCGGGGACGTTGCTGCGCCAGAAGTGATAGCGGCCACGAACGAACAGGTTCCAGTGGTTCAGACTGCGCCCATCGCTTTTGCCTTGAGTCCCGCGCACCGCCAGCTTCTGTTCGCGCCCCAGCAATTCCGGTTCCACCGTGGCGACGATCGCGCCGGTGATTGCATCCTGCACCGCGAACACATCGACAAGATCGCGATCATAGAGGCTGTTCCAGATCACATCGTCAGTCTGGCCATCGACCAGTTCTGCGGTCACCCTCATGCCGGTGCTGCTGCGCCGGATCTGCCCGCGAACAAGATAACGCGCGCTCAGTTGCTGGCTCACTTCGGCCATGGTGCAGGCTTGCCAGTCGATGGTCAGGCTCGATTGCCGCGATGTCACCTTCATCAGGCGTGACCGGGCAAGTCCGGTAATGATGTCGTCACACATGCCTTCGGCGAAATAGGCCTCGTCCTGGTTACCTGGCGGGTGGCGGAACATGAGAACGGCAATGGAGGGGCGCTCCTCTTGCGCAGCGGCCGTCTTGTCCACCCGCCGCCGAACGTCCGACAGGAAGGCCTGAAAGGTCGGATCATCGCCGTTGCCGTGCCAATCAATCAGGTCGGCAGTTTGCACCAGTTCGAACATGATCGGCCGGTCAGCCGGGTCGATCATCACCGGCATCAGGGTCTTGTAACGATCGGCCACTGTGGCTTCGGCACGCACCCAGCGCGAGCCGACCGAGGTTTCCGACCACAAGACGACCACCGCGCGGGCATCGCGCAAGGCAGCTTCCGTCACTTCATCATAAGATTCGCCGGATTTCAGGTGCGGATCCCACCACACCGAAAGGCCTGTGGCCTCAAAGGCCTTCACGAACAGGCGGGCGCGGCTTTGGTCAACCCGGCTGTAGGACAGGAAGATGTCAGGCATGCGTGTCCGCCGCTGGCGCCGCTTTCAAGGCACCATGCCAACCTGGCCGACGAACCCATGCTGCCTGTAGCTCCATGTTCCTTTGTGCTCCCCGTGCCGGCCGACCACGCGAAACCGCTGCCACCCCTGCCCGGAAGCGCAAGTCTACATCGCGACGCCCTTTCTGAACAGGCAGAAATCTTGACTCTCAATTGCGAAAGTTTGGGGCCGCGTCGAGGCCTTCAGGAAGCCGCCGCGATCGTCGCGCCAGTCGATCTCAACAGGCGTCATCCCACAAGTCTCAGACGACCGGCAAAAGTGAACGGAGACATCTGGGCGGCCCGCGCCACCTCGGATTGCTTGGCTTTCAAGCCGCGTAAAAGACCTCCGCCGGGCTCCTCGCAAACCGTATAACGCGCAAGAAAAGATCCCGATCGTGTGGTAGTGTCTGCGCAGTAGGGATAGCCTGGCCGAGCCAGCCGTGGCGAAACAGATGAGTGACAGAATCGCGGCGATGATTAATCCATTGGGGCCGATGCGATATCCCCGAGCATTAGGGGCGGCGTATCACAATCATCAACCCGGGTGAGCATCGGGAAGCTGAACACATTGTTCGGCTAATCCCGATCACGCCATTCGCGGTTGAGCGTTTGAAGATGGCATTGCTGGCGAACAGAATGCACACCAGCAGGCGGGAGCCCAGTCCTCGATGCCGAAATCAAGCTTGATAATGCACAGTGCCTTAGCGCGGAGTGCCTCGCCGAGAAATGGTGGGATGAATGGCTGACACGCAGCGGCGGCTACTGGGAGATTACGTTTGGCGACCGAACGGCGGGAACTGGGTGGGAAGGTGACGGTCCGCTTCTGGAAGGAAACCATAACTAAGCCGCAGTCACGAGCGTTGTAGCATCACAATGGTGAGCAAGCCTGCAACGGCAGGCACATTGTAGGTAGCATGCAGAAGGACGGCACTCCCAAGACCGAGAAAGATCCTCGCAAAACCCCAAAGCCAAGCGCAAATTACGAGGGGAAGCGTCGATAGAACCGCGACGAGCGGAGAATTTGTGGTCACGTTCTGAAAATGCAAAACACCGAAGACAAGACCTTGCGTCCAGAATAGGTATGGAAAGGCGCGTTCGAAATACGGTAAGCGCTTACCGGTATCGATCGGCGACAACAGTTTGAAACCAATCAACCCGATGACGGCAAGCCCCAGCTGGATAATTGTTGCCGAAACTGGGAGCAGCCTGTCGACGACGTGAATGATGCCAAACACAAGCGCGACGAACACCGCGCTGCCGACGACGGAGCGCCACGTGCCCGACAACCAGCCTCGAAACATGACCTCCTCGATTAGGGGACCGAGAACGATTACCGCCAGCACGATGGATGCAATGGAGCGCGAGAACACTTGCTGAAGCTGACTGCCGGGTCCAACCTCAGCCAGTAGAAAAAGCGGCAATGCTGCGAGGGCAAACATTGCAGTGACAGCTAGTGAAAGGACCAGAAGACTTACTCCAATCGCCAAGGGTGACAATGGCAGCAGGTCTTCTTTCCTGACGGCAGGTTGCGGTTTCAGTAGAAACAAAAAAAAGGATCGCGCCACAGAGTCGAACGCCTTCCAAGCTTCAGTCATCGAGAATGTCACAATCGGTTTCAATTGTCGGATCACTTTCGAATGGACCTTCAGCCCGCTTGATCAATGTCCGCTATCGAAATCGATTTTGCAAACCTTTAACGACCGATATTGGGTCGCCAACGGAAATTCCGCTTTTGTACTTTGACGTTGCAAAGCCGCCCCTAGGCCGCCTTTTTCGTCTTGCCTCTGGCGGCCTTCTTCGCGATGCCGCTTAGCCCTTTGGTCAGCTGGAACAGGCCGTTCAGGCGGCTTTGCGGGTCACTCCATGCGCGGTTGATCACCAGCTTCATGTCGGGCCGCAGCTTGGCCGTTTCCGAAGTCCCCTGATTCAGGCGGTCGACATAGGCGACGAGGCCCGGACCATCGGGGAAATCATCCTTGTGGAAGGTCACAAGCGTGCCGCGCGCGCCGACATCGATTTTGGCGATGTTGGCTTCGATTGCCTGATGCTTGATCTCGATCAGGCGGATGAGGTTCCTGGTCGGCTGCGGCAGGTCGCCGAAGCGGTCGATCATCTCGGCGGCCATGCCTTCGATCTCGGCTTGGTCGTGCGCCTGATTGAGGCGGCGATACAGCGCCATCCGCACGGCAAGATCGGGGACGTAATCCTCCGGTATCATGATCGGCGCATCGACGGTGATCTGCG
>JBBRVR010000020.1:0-40640 GCA_038246695.1 Sphingomonadales bacterium | reverse complement strand
TGCGGTGTCGAACGCTTCAGGTGGTGCGGATGCGACCAACATCAGCGTGATCGATAATTTGCCCAGCGACGTGACTTTCAACACCGGCACGATCCTGCGCAACACCAGCGTTGCAATCAGCGGAACCGACGCAACCTGCACTGGCGGTACGGCTCCGGCCAGTGCCATCCAAGGCAGCTTTGACAGCGGCAACAACCGCGTCAGCGGAACGCTCAGCACAGTTGCTGGCGGCAATTCCGCAGGCCTGAGCTTTGAAGTCACGATCCCGGCCGTCGTGTCGGGCACGCCGACACCGTAAGACTGACGGATAGGCAAAAAGTTTGCGTGTAAACTCCCCTCTAGGACGTCTGGTGGCAGCACTTGCATTGGTGCTGCTGCCTTTCGGCGCGTCCGGAGGGGAGGCACACGCGCAAGCCGATACGACGGGACAGCAAGCCGGGCAGACAATCAGGACCGTGACCAACACCGCGACGGCGCGGTGGGATTTCGCAGGGCGTGCGGTCCGCACGACATCAAACGAGGTGACATTCGATGTCACGCTGCCGCCCCCTGAAATTCGCGCTTTCCGCCCTGTTCTGCAAAACGGCACGCAACTGAATTTCCGCTCTCCTGTGTGCAATGGTATCGGGCGTCTTGGTCAGGGAACCGGTTCGGCGCCGGGCGGGCAACCGAGCGCCGATACGCAGCCGCTGAACCGCACGGTTGAGCAGACCAGCACCTTGCGCGCTGGCCAGACCTTGATTTTCGAAGTGCGGGCGCTTGCCGCCAACACCGATGCCAACGCGATCGACAAACTGGACGTGGTGATCACCACCTCGACTGGCGATCGCGAGAGCGAAACCATCTTCGAAACCGGACCGAACACGGGGATTTTCGTCGGGCAGATCGATACGGCGCGCATTCCGCCCGCGGCGGTGCAGGACGATTGCCGCCTGAGCATTGTCGATGGCGCATCGATCACCGTCGCAGCCTCGCTGCCGGGGACGACGGCAATCATCGCGCAAACAGCGGTTGAAGTGCTGGCCGATCCGTTCGGTGTGGTGTTCGACAGCGAAACCGGCGAACCGGTGAGTGGTGCGCGCGTTACTCTGGTTGACGCGGTGAGCGGGCGGCCGGCAATTGTCTTTGCCGAGGATGGCGTAAGCTCGTGGCCGTCCAGTGTAGTTTCGGGCGCGCCTGTCATTGATGGTGCTGGCCGGGTGACCGATCTGGGCACTGGTGAATTCTGGTTCCCGCTGACCTTGCTGGGCCAGTATCGCCTGGAAATTACTCCGCCCGATCCGTATTCCGCGCCGTCGGTCGTCCAGCCTGCTGCAATCGCACAGATTGCGCGACCCGATGGCCGCGCATTCGTGATCCGCGATGGATCTTACGGCGAAGCTTTCACGCTCACCGATCCGACGCCGGTGCAGATCGATATTCCGCTGGACCGTGCCAGTCTCGATCTTGGCCTGACCAAGACCGCCTCGCGCGCTCAGGCGGTGCCCGGCGATGTGGTGTTCTATTCCGTAACGGTTCGCAATTCCGATCCTGCCCGCCTCAAACGACAAGTGACAATTACCGATAAACCTTCGCATTGGCTGCGCCTGCGGCCCGATACGGTCCGCGTGAACGGCGGAGCTGCGCGCGGTGCAATCACGATTGCGCCCGACGGCAGCAGTTTGCAGGTCGATCTCGGCACGTTGGTTGGCGGTGCAAGTGCGCGGGTGACCTATGCGATGACCGTGCGCCCCGATGCACCCGCTGGTCGTGTGGTGAACGAGGCGACCGCAACCGATCTGCTGGGCCGCACGGCGCGGGCATCCGTGCCCGTAGATATTAATCGTGAGACGATTGCCGATCGGATGACGGTGATTGGCCGGATCACTGCCGGACAATGCTCAATCGACGATCCGCGCCCCGGGATACCGGGCGTGCGTGTTATCATGGAGGACGGCAGCTTTGCGATCACCGATACCGATGGCCGGTATCATTTCGAGGGCGTGGTAACGGGCACCCACGTGGTCGCAGTGTCGCGCATGACCCTGCCCGAAGGCGCCAAGCTGATCGATTGCCACCGCGGCACCCGCAATGCGGGCAGCGCAAGCTCGCGGTTCGTGATCGGGCAGGGCGGAAGCCTGGTGGTTGCCGATTTTCACGCGACCGTGCCCGAAGGCTGGTTGGCCGAAGTCGCTGACAAGGCGGAGTCTCGCCCTGATGGAGCCGTTGCGCGTGCGATCAACGACATCGCCAAAGGTAGCCAACGTGCCAATGGGGAGCTGCCCGTGCCTCAGGGTTCAGTGGCGGCGAACCCTCCGGCCGTCGCTCCTGCTTTCGCTGCACCTATCGCTGAGACGGATTGGCTGGCGCTGGGCGATGGGCCGGATGGCTGGCTCTCGCCAAGCGTCGATGCAAACCCGCGCGCGCCCGCAATCAAGGTCGCAATCCGTCACCGCAAGGGGCAGACAATCGCCCTGCGCGTCGATGGTAATGCGGTTGATCCGCTCGCCTTCGATGGCACGCAGGATTCCGCCGAACGCTTTGCCATCAGCCTGTGGCGCGGTGTGCCGCTGGTGAATGAGCGCACCGTGCTCGAAGCGGACATCATCAATTCGTTCGGCGTGGTCAACCAGACCATCACTCGTGAAGTGTTTTTCACCACCGCCCCCACCAGAGTTGAGCTGGTGCCCGAGCTTTCCAACTTCGTCGCCGATGGCCGCACCCGCCCGATAATTGCGGTGCGGGTGCTCGATCGCAACAATCGCCCCTTGCGTGAGGGGATTGCGGGCGAATTCACGCTCAACGCCCCCTATGAAAGCGCCGAGCAGCTGGATCGCCAGCAGTTGAACCAGCTCACCGGTTTCAGCGCCAGCTCGGCCCGCTGGGTGACGCAGGGCGAGGGCGGGATTGCGCTGATTGAACTTGCGCCGACAATGGTTTCGGGTTCGCTGCGGCTCAACTTTGCGTTCAACGATGGGCAGATCGTGCGCCAGCAAGAACTAGAAGCGTGGATTGAGCCGGGCGATATCGAATGGACCATTGTTGGCCTCGCTGAAGGCACAGCCGGTGCGCGAAGCGTGGCCGATAACATGGAGCGCACCGGGCAATTCGACAGCGATCTGGGCGAGGACGCGCGTGTCGCGCTTTATGCCAAGGGCCGGGTGCTCGGCAAATACCTCGTCACGCTCGCCTATGACAGCGCCAAACAACGCGAGGACCAGCGCGTGCTGGGCGCGATTGATCCCAATGCCTATTACACGGTGTTTGCCGATGGATCGATGCGCCGGTTCGATGCCGCCAGCCGCGAAAACCTGTATGTGCGGATTGAGACCGCGACATTTTATGCCTTGTATGGCGATTTCCAGACCGCCTTCGACCAGACCCGGCTGGCGCGTTACAACCGCACCGCGACCGGCGTGAAAGGCGAGGCGCGCTTTGGCCAAGTCAAGGCGCTTGGCTTTGCTGCCGAGGTATCAAGCCGCCTCCAGCGTGAGGAAATTCAGGGTCAGGGCATCACCGGACCCTATCAGCTGCGCAGCCGCCGCGTCATCCCCAACTCGGAACGGGTTTCGATCGAAGTGCGTGACCGGTTCCGCTCGGAGATCATCGTCACGACCCGCCTGCTGACGCGCTTTATCGACTACGATCTCGATCTATTGTCTGGCACGATCAGCTTTGCTCAGCCAGTGTTGAGCCGCGATGCGAACCTCAATCCGCAATTCATCATCGTCGAGTACGAGACCGATGGCGCGGGCGAGGCGCGGCTGAACGCGGGCCTGCGCACCGACTGGACGAGCGCGGATGGCGCCATCCGCATTGGCGCTACCGCGATCACAGATCAGGGTGACGGCGCACGTACTGATATCGGCGCGCTCGATCTGCGGGCGCAAATCGGTGAAGCGACACAAGTGCGCGCGGAATTGGGCGTGAGCCGTTCCGATGGCGACACCGCGACCGGCTGGATCGTCGAAGCGCAACACCAGACCGGCAAGCTCGATGTACTGGCCTACGCCCGCCAATTGGACAGCGATTACGGCATTGGCCAGCAAAACGCCGTTGAACAGGGTCGCCGCAAGGTTGGCATTGATGGCCGCGTGCTGCTGAGCGAAAATCTCAGCGTGCTGGCCAGCGTATGGCAGGATGACAGCCTGACCGATCCCAGCCGCCGCCGGGCCGCGCAGACACAGCTTACCTTTCAGCGCCCGACCACCGATCTTCGCGTCGGGATCGCTCATTTCGACGATAGCCTTGCCGATGGCACCTCCAACACCTCGACCGTGCTTGAAGTGGGCGGCACTAAGCGGTTGTTCGATGCTGCGCTCGAAATCTCGGCCAGCACCGCAATTGCGCTGGATCAGGCGGAAAGCCTCGATTTGCCCGCGCGTCATCGCCTTGGCCTGCGGTATCAGTTGACGCAGGACGTAAGGCTGGTTGGCACCTATGAGATCGCCGATGGCGAGAACCTCAGCTCGCGCCAGATACGCGGTGGGATCGAAGTGACCCCGTGGCAGGGCGGGCAGCTCGTGACCACTCTGGGTCAGGAAAACATCGGCGAATTCGGCAATCGCTCATTCGCCGCGTTTGGCCTTTCGCAAAGCCTGCAAGTATCGCCCGAGTTCGCGATCGACGCGACGATCGACGGCAACCGCACGTTGAACGGTTCACCCGCCGCGTCAGACCTCGTAAACCCGCTGCAACCAGCGGCCAGCGGCGGGCAATTGACCGGCGGGCTGCTGTTTGAGGATTTCACCGCCCTCACGCTGGGCGCGGCATGGCGCAAGGATCGCTGGAGCCTGACCGCGCGCGGCGAATATCGCGATGGCGCACAGGCCGACCGCACCGGCATCACCTTTGGCGGGATCCGTCAGCTGGGAGAGGGCAGCGTCGTCGGATCGGGCGCAACCTGGACGCGGGCGGAAAACTTCAATGGCGCGGTTACCGAAATCTTCGATGCGAGCATTGCCTTTGCCCATCGCCCCGACGCGAGCGAAGTCGCGATGCTGGGCAAGCTGGAATATCGCAGCGACGCTGTCACTGGCGCGGTAGCGGGCGATGTGACGGGGGCAGGACGTACCGCGCTGATCGTGGATGGCGATGCAACCTCGCGGCGGCTGGTGGGCAGCCTTTCGACCAATTGGAGCCCGCGCGGCTGGGACGAGGACGAACTGGGCATCGACCAACAGGTTCGCCGCAACGAATACACGCTGTTCGTGGGCGCGCGTTACAACTTCGATGAGTTTGAAAACACCGAATTTTCGGGCACCACAGTGCTGGCGGGGCTCGATGCACGGTTTGGGATCAGTGACAGATTAGAGATTGGCGCCAGCGCCACAGTGCGCACCAATCTGGAAGATAACGTCACCAGTTTTTCTTACGGTCCGACCGTCGGGCTCTCTCCGGCGAAGGATATTCTGCTGACTGTAGGCTACAACGTCGAAGGTTTTCGCGACGGTGATTTCTCCGCCGCGCGCAACACCGACAAGGGCGTTTTTGCCGCAGTGCGCCTGAAGTTCGACACCGATACGTTCAGCTTCCTTGGATTGGGCAGGTAAGTCTGGATGCCAAACCTGCAGGCCCTGCGCGGACTGGTCGTATCTATGCTGATGGTGTGCGGACTGATGGCAACGGAATGGGCGTCGACAGGTCCGTTTCAGACCATGCGGTACTGATCCGGAGCCAGTGTTTCTCGCAGCATACCGGCCTCACGCAGCATGCGCGTTCTCAGGTCGGTGTGGCGTGGCCGATCACCTCGTTTTGCCAGCACCCGATCGACGCGAGCGACAAGGATGCCAGGCTCGAACGGCTTGCGAATGTAATCCTGCGCGCCCGCGTACCGCGCCTGTGCCTCATCGTCTGTCCCGCTCATGGCGGTGAACATGATGACTGGCAGGTCATAGAATTGCGGGCTGCCACGAAATTTGCGCAGCAGACTGACCCCGGAAATGCCGGGCATGTTCTGATCCAGCAACAAAATATCGGGCCGACGTTTATGAGCAAGTTCCCACGCAGCCTCTCCAGTTGTCACCCATCCGCAAGCATGGCCTGCATCGATAAGCACCTCGGCAGCAATTTCTGCGATCAATTCATCGTCGTCGGCAATTAGGATTCGGGCCATGAAAACGGGGACTCCTATGGTTAATTCGGAATATGATGCCGCCGAAATAAGCTCAATTGTTACAAGATGGGATTTGAACATCCCTCGTGGCGAATACCTATGATGGCGCATCAGGGGGAGTGACATCGCAGCGTCAGGCCGCCACACCCGCGCGCATGATTCGACAGCCTCAGGACGATCCTTTCCTGCCCACTCAGGGCATTCACAACCTGCGTGACTATGGCGGTTGGGCGGTGCCCGGCGAAGGTCGGGTCAGGACCGGACTGCTGTGGCGGTCCGGCCAGCACATGGAGGCGACCGACGCCGATCTTCAGCTGATCCATTCGCTCAAAATTCGCGCGATTATCGACCTGCGCGGTGAGAGCGAGCGCGAGAAATTTCCCTGCCGGCGCCACCACGCGTTCGATGCGCGGGTGCTCGCCTATGAAGGGGAAACGAGCAATTCGCCTCCGCACGAAGGGGGTGGCGGTAGCACCGCCATGACCGGGCAGCTGGCCTATGACCGGATGATCGCGGTCTACACACGGATGCCGGTGAACCCTGCGATGATAACGATGTTCTCCCGATACTTCGCGGCGCTGGACAATGGGGGGCAGGCGAGTCTTGTCCATTGTTTCGCAGGAAAGGATCGTACCGGGATCGCGGCCAGCCTGCTGCTGCATGTGCTGGGCGTGCACCGCGACGATGTAATCGCGGAGTTCCTGCGCACGAACGATGCGCCGACCACCCACATCCTCGAGCGCCAATCGCTGCCGCGCATGCGCGAGGTGTATGGCGATATTCCGCAGGGCGCCCTCGATAACCTGATGGGTGTGCGGCCCGAATACATCGCGACCTATTTCAGCGAGGTCGAACGTGACCACGGATCGATCGACGCCTACCTTGCCAACAGTTTAGGTGTGGATGAGGCAAGGAAAGCTCGCCTGCGCGACGCTCTGGTGGCGTGACAAAGGCCGCGCGCGCACCCATATTCGCCAGCTAACCGAACACAGACGAAAAGAGACGACCCATGGCTACTCATCGCACAAAGATGCTCATCATCGGCTCCGGCCCGGCAGGTTACAGCGCCGCGATTTATGCCGCGCGCGCGATGCTGGAGCCGATTGTGGTGCAGGGCCTTCAGCCCGGCGGGCAATTGACGATCACCACCGATGTGGAGAATTATCCCGGCTTTCGCGAGGTCGTGCAAGGCCCGTGGCTGATGGAGGAGATGCAGGCGCAGGCCGAACATGTTGGCACGCGCATTATGTGGGACACGATCGTCTCGGTCTATCTGGAAAACGGCCCTCCGTTCCGCGCCATTGGCGACAGCGGCGATGAATATATCGGCGATACGCTGGTGATCTGCACCGGCGCTCAGGCGAAATGGCTTGGCGCTCCGGGCGAGATGGAACTGGGCGGCAAGGGCGTATCAGCTTGCGCGACGTGTGACGGTTTCTTTTATCGCGGCAAGAAAGTCGCGGTGATCGGCGGCGGCAACACCGCGGTGGAAGAGGCGCTGTATCTCACCAACCATTCCGACGATGTAACCCTGATCCACCGCCGCGATGAACTGCGCGCGGAAAAAATCCTGCAGGAACGCCTGTTCAACAGTCCCAAGACCAGCATGCTTTGGAACAAGGCTGTGAAAAGCTTCGAAGCAGGTGAGAACGGATCGTTGCATCATCTCGTGCTCGAGGACACGCAGACCGGCGAAATGTCGACGCTGGAGGTTGACGGGGCGTTTGTCGCGATCGGCCACGCGCCTGCGACAGAGCTGTTCAAGGGCAAGCTGGCGATGGACGATGCGGGCTATCTCGATGTGGAGCCCGGCACGCCGAAAACTGCGATCCCCGGAGTTTTTGCAGCGGGTGACGTGACCGATCACGTCTATCGCCAGGCGGTGACGGCGGCGGGGATGGGCTGCATGGCCGCGCTCGACGGCGAACGCTTCCTCGCCGTGCATTTGCAGAATGTGCCCGAGGTGGAAACCGAAGCGGCGGAGTAGGGCGGGGGCAGTCCCTCGCGCCTAACCGGATCAGCCGACGCGCAGCAGCCCCGCACCTTGCAATTCGGTGCCCGTTCCGAACACCACCATCGCCGCATGCAGGACGAGCGCGATCAGCACCAGGCTTGAAAGCAGGAACAGGACGAACCGGATCATGACCTTGTTCGCGGTCACCTGCACCAGACTGTGGACCACGCGCAGGCCGACATAAATCCAACCCAGAAACGCATTCATTCCATCACCCTGACCAACAATCGCCAGCACGATGGCAACGGCGTAGAAGACGGTGGGTTGTTCGTGCAAATGATTGTAATTGTGCGCTTTCCATTGAACATGATCAGGCAGTTTTTCATCCAGAAGCCCAGTCTGGCGCGCGTCGTCAGGTTTGATGTGAGCGCGTTGCATCGCGGGAATGCGGGTCACATACATCCACGCCCACATGATCATGGTCCAGATCATCAGCGCGACGGCCGGTTGCAGGATGTCCATACCCATCAGAATAATGCTCTCTCTCATAAATCGCCCCGCCAGCGCTCAGACCGGCAGCGCGGAAGGATCGGCAAAAACGGTCGCGATCACGGCACGGATCGCCAGCGCAATCAGCGCAATCGATCCGATCAGGAACAGGCCGAACCGAACGGGAATGGAGTTTACCAGGATCTGCCACAGCGAATGTACGATCCGCACGCCGACATATATCCACGCCAGCAGCACGTCGGTTGCATCGGGTCCGATCAGCGCGATGATCATGATCAAGGCATAGAACAGCGTCGGCTGTTCATGCAGATGCGTGTGGTTGTGCGCGGGCCAGTTCGCCTTGTCCGGGATCACGCCTTCCAGATCGCCGCCGCGCACGCCCTGTTTGCTCGGCAGCAGCGACTTGTCCTCAATCTTCGCAATCGCGCCGAACCGCGCTGGAATGATCCACAGCAGAATGATCAGTGTCCAGGCCACCAGGACGGCGGCAGGTGCAAGAATTTGAGCTAGCATTGGTCGTGGCCCCTTGTTCTGCCGCTGTGTTTGCGAAAGCGGGGAACGATTGTCAATTGCAACCGATTTCAGGCATCATCCACGCCTGCTCAGCACATGCAGCTGGAAATAGCCGAATTTCCCGCGGGTCGAACGCAGCGTGAGGCCTCGTGCGGCAGCTACCTGTGTGGCGACATCGGTCAGATCGCTGCGCGCCTGAACGTGAAACTTTGCCAGCCAAGCGTGCAGTCCATTTTGCAGCGGCCGCGGCAGGCCGGACAGGTCTCCGAAATCGACCACGTGCAGTTCGCCACCGGGTGCCAGTTGTCCCGCCGCATGGTCAAGCGCGCCGCGCCAGTCGGGGATCATCGACAGCGCATAGGACAGGATGATCCGTTCAAACCCTTCCTCCCCAAGCAGTTCTGCGCTGTCGAAGGCGCAGGCATCGCCCATGCGCAGCACTGCATCCGCGCCCACCGCCTTGCGCGCATTTTTGAGCATTTCTTCCGAGATATCGAGGCCGAACAGCCGCACCCCGGGCCAGCGCCGTGCGGTCACGGCCATGTTGCGCCCGGTCCCGCAGGCGATTTCCAGCACGCGCATTCCCCGCTGGGCATTCAACCCATCAATCAGCGTGTCGCGCCCGAACAGGTAGTATTTTCGCGTCACATCATAGATGTGGCGTTGCCCTTTATAGACGCCGTCCATCAATGCCGCATGGCCGGTTTGCGCTGGATTGGCAGCCATCACGCCAGCTCGTAAACGTGCACGCCGCCATAGATCGAGGATCGGTCGCCTACGGTCAGTTCAGCCGATTGATCCGCAAGATACCGCCATTTCGAAAGGATCGCATCGTCGAGGCGGCCAGGCAGCATGGTCGGCTCCGCCGCGGTGCGGAACAACACGCGCGCGCCGGGGCGCGACGCGGTGGTGATGCGGCCCCACAATTCATCCAGTTGCGCATCGTTCATCCAGTCCTGCGCATCCAGCAGCACGAACCGGTCCATTGAAGCCGCTTCTCGATCGCCTATCCAGTGCACCATATTGGCCTGCACTACGTCGAGCCGGTCAATCCGATCGCGCATCACGTCCCAGTTGGCGCGTTGCAGATAAGGCGGCAGCGGCGCGTCAGCCGTGCGGCTGTATCCCCGGCCAAACGCCTGCCAGGCAAAGTAATTGTCCTTCACCTCGAAATCGCAGGCCAGCTTTTCCAGCCGCCGACGCAGCACCTCGGCCATGCGTTCATCGCCGGCCAGTTCGTTATATTGCGCGGGCGGAATGCCAAGTCCAAACAGCGAAGCAGGCTGATCGGTCAGCCAGCGCACGAATTTCTTGTCGAACACAGGCGCCAGCTCGCGCTCGAAAACGGCGCGCTGTTCCTCGATGGTCTGCGCTTCGAGCAGCTTGCCAAGGTCAATCTTGTAAAGCTTTGCAAACAGGTGCGCGAGGCCGATGAAATTGCCCAGCAGCCCTTTACGATACAAACCCTTGGTGAAATAGCTGATCCGGCGGCGTCCCCTGATATTACGCTTTTCCCAATATTTGCGGCTCTGATCGTCCAGGTGCGGGGCGATCATCTCGTCATAGACGCTCTTGTTTTCTTCATGATCGGCGTGCCCGAAAAATCGGTGAAAGCGCTCGTAATTGGGCAGGTGCCGGATCGCCGTGATCTTGAGCTGACCCAGCGCAACATGCGCCGGGTTGAGATCGACCGCGGTCACCTGCGCCGGGTCCGCAGTGAGATAGGACAGCGCGTTGCAACTGCCGCTGGCGATGCACATCAGGCGGCTGTCAGGCTCGATTGCGAGGCCCTGCATATCGACCACGGGGTCTTCCCAGATCTGCGCATAGACCAGACCGTTGAAGGCAAGGGCAAACGCCTTGTCGAGCAGTTTGTCCTTGGCGCTGGCGTCTTTGCGAATGACCGCGTCGGCGATGATACGTTTTGGCTGGGCAGTCATTACTCTAAAGTGCCTTATTATCGGGAGCCTGATGATACAGCATATTTGCTGCGCATGTCGGCAATGTGACGGTATCCACAGCTATCCCGCTTCCTCAATTGTCCGGGCATAGCGCGCGGGATCGGCATTGCCGCCGGTCAGCAGGATGACGGTGCCATCATCCAGAGGCACCTTGTGCGCCAATGCTGCGGCGAGGGCGGCCGCGCCGCCCGGTTCCAGCACCATGCACAGATTGGCAAATGCCCATCGCTGCGCTGTGCGGACCTCTTCATCGGTAATGGTCACCCCCGGCTCAGCGCGCGAATGCAGCACGGCAAGGTTGATCGGTTTGGTTGCGGTGGGTTGCAGGGCGTCGCAAATTGTCGGCGGCGCGTTATCGGGCGCATGCACGATCTTGCCGGTCCTGATCGCCTGCCCGACCATATCCCAGCCTTCCGGTTCGACCACGTGGATCGCTGTCTCCGGGCATGCCAGCGCCAGTCCCGCCGCCAGACCACCGCCGCCGCAACACGCGATCAGGCGCGAAGGCGAGCGGCCAAGCTGCGCGGCGATCTCGATCCCGGCGGAGCCTTGCCCCTCGATCACCCACGGATCGCCGAACGCATGGACCAGCGTGCCGCCGCGTGCCGCAATAAGCTGCGCGGCGACATCATCCCGGTCCTCTCCGGGCCGATCATACAGCACGACCTCAGCGCCCAGCGCACGGGTGCCCGCCAGCTTCACCTCGGGCGCATCGCGCGGCATTACGATGGTCGCTGCAATACCCAGCCTGCGGGCTGCCCACGCAACGCCTTGCGCGTGATTGCCAGACGATACGGCGACCACGCCGCCCGCGCGCTCCGTCTTCGACAGGTTTGACAACCGCCACCATCCGCCTCTGATCTTGAACGCGCCGATGGGTTGCAGGTTTTCTGCCTTGACCCAAACCTGCGTGCCGCCGATTTCGACCGGCAAGAGCGGGGTGGGTGGCAAAATGGCCGCGATACTACGGGCGGCATCGCGCACACCTATTTCTGAAGGTTCCCGGATCATTTGTCCCCTTTAGCGCATTCGACTAGGGAGCGCGCAACAATGAATTGGAAAGGTCGGATTCGATGTCAAAAGTGCTGGTGATCGGAGCGGGGGGCGTCAGCTCGGTTTGCGTCCACAAAATGGCTTTCAACCCCGGGATCTTCCCCGAAATCCATCTCGCAAGCCGCACAAAGTCGAAGTGTGATGCGATTGCCGCAAGCGTGAAACAGCGCTGCGGTGTGGATGTAGCGACGTATGAGATCGACGCCGAGGAAGTGCCCGCGATGGTTAACCTGATCCGCAAGATCGGCGCGACTCACGTCGTCAATCTGGCGCTGCCGTATCAGGACCTGCCGATCATGGACGCCTGCCTTGAGGCAGGTGTGCATTACCTCGATACCGCCAATTACGAGCCCAAGGATGAGGCGAAGTTCGAATATAAATGGCAGTGGGCCTATCACGACCGCTTCAAAGATGCCGGTCTGATGGCGCTGCTCGGTTCAGGCTTCGACCCCGGAGTGACCAGCGTGTTCACGATGTGGCTAAAGAAGCACAAGCTGAAGACGATCCGCACGCTCGACATTCTCGATTGCAATGGCGGCGATCATGGTCAGGCGTTTGCGACCAATTTCAACCCGGAAATCAACATCCGCGAAGTGACCGCGCCCGCCCGTCACTGGGAAGGCGGCGAGTGGGTAGAAACGCCCGCCATGCAGGTGAAAACCGAATTCGATTTCGAAGCTGTAGGCCCGAAAAACGCTTACCTTATGTATCACGAGGAGCTGGAAAGCCTCGCCAGATTCGTGCCCGAAATGGAGCGCGCCCGGTTCTGGATGACGTTTGGCGATGAGTATATCAAACACCTGACCGTGCTCCAGAATGTCGGCATGACCAGCATCGAGCCGGTGCGGTATCAGGGCAAGGAAATCGTGCCCCTGCAATTCCTCGCCGCCGTCCTGCCCAAGCCTGAAACGCTGGGCGAGACGACCAAGGGCAACACCAATATCGGCTGCATCGCGACCGGAGAGGCGCTGGATGGATCGGGCGAAAAGACGTTTTATATCAAGAATATATGCTCGCATGAGGCAGCGTATGAGGAAACCGGCAATCAGGCGGTCAGCTACACCACCGGCGTGCCCGCCATGATCGGCACGGCGATGATGGTGACGGGCAAGTGGGCGGGCGAGGGCGTTTTCAACATCGAGGAAATGGACCCCGATCCGTTCATGGAAATGCTCAATGAACACGGCCTGCCGTGGACGGTCGAGGAATTGGACGGGCCGGTTGGGTTCTAAGGCTTTGTTTCTTTCGCAAGCGCAAAGACGCAGAGATTATCCCCGGATTATTTCTGCTCTCTTTGAATGAATCAAGAAAAGGCACGACATCGCGATGCAAACCAAAGCCGGTGATCCGGGCGCCTTCGCCCAATTCGATCTCTCCCGCGTCGACAGCCCCGCTTTCGTCGTCGATGCGGCGAAGCTGCGAGCCAATTGCCAGATCCTCGCAGATATCCGCGATGCCGCGAGCGCGGACAGGGGGACCATCAAAGTCTTCGCCGCATTGAAGGCGTTTTCGATGTGGTCGGTCGCGCCGATCATCGGCGAATATCTCGATGGCGTCTCGACCAGCGGTCTGTGGGAAGCGCGCCTCGCATCCGAATTCTACGATGGTGAAATCGCGACCTATTGCGCTGCGTTCAAACCCGATGAACTGGAAGAAATCTGCCGCCTTTCCGACCACGTCATATTCAATTCACCCGGACAGATGCGCCGCGCGGCGCTGATACTCGAACAGGCGGCGACCACAGGGGGCGATGTGTCCGTGGGCCTGCGGATCAATCCGCAAATGGCGACGGGTGAGGTCGCCAAATACGATCCCTCGGCCCCCGGATCGCGGCTCGGCTTTCCGCTCGACCAGCTGGCTGAAGAGCATATGGAAGGCGTCGAGGGTATCCACTTCCACAACCTGTGCGAGCAGACGTTTGAACCGCTGCGCCAGACATGGGACCGGGTGTTCGACGTGATCGAGCCGTATTTTGGGCAGCTCAAATGGATCAACATGGGCGGTGGTCATCACATCACCCGCGCCGATTACGAACGCGATGAATTGGTCGAATTCCTCAAAGACGCCGCCGCTGACACTGGCGCTCAAATCATCATCGAACCCGGCGAAGCGGTGGCGCTGGACGCGGGAATCCTCGTGGGAACGCTGCTCGATACGTTCTTCAACGAAGTGCCGGTCGCCATTTCCGATATCTCCGCCACCTGCCACATGCCCGACGTGCTGGAGGCGCCCTATCGCCCCGCAATGATGGGCGAATCGACCGATGACAGCGTAATCCCGATCCGGCTAGGCGGTCCCTCGTGCCTTTCTGGCGATGTGATCGGCGATTATCGCCTGCCGGTGCCAGCAGAAGCGGGCGCGCGCTTCGCCTTGCTCGATCAGGCGCATTATTCGATGGTGAAGACCAACACTTTTAACGGAGTACAATTGCCCAGCATCTGGCTGTGGGATTCAGAAACTGACGCGCTCGAATGCGTAAAGCGGTTTGAATACGGGGACTTCCGCGACCGGCTGAGCTGACGTCGCGGCGGGGCCGTCTTAAAGTCCGCGCCGTCCAAACCGCCCGCCCAACGCGCTTCGGCCGCCTGGCTCGCGTGCAATGCCCGGACCGGTCTGACCGATGATGCGCCCACGCTCTGTCTGGTTGATTGCCAGCGCCAATTTGGCGAGCGCGGTAAATTGCTGCGCCGCCTCTTCCACCCGTTCGCGATCACCGGTCTCGTTCAGTGCGCCGCTTTCGAACAGGTCGCCGCTTTCCACCGCGACGATCACCTTGCCGCCCTGGAACAGCGCGCGCACTGCCTCGCCTTCGAACGCCCGCTCAACCGCGATAAGATGTTCGATATAGGTCGGGTGGACCAGCACGCGGGCTTCGACCTGATCGTCACTGTAAAGCTGAAACACATCCTCGAACGCAGGGTGAACCTGATCGACCAGAGCGAGCCTGTGGCCTGAAAAACTCACATCGTCCTTTGCCCCGCCAAGTCCAAGCCACTTGCGGTGCTTGCCCGCGCGTTGCAGCAGCGTCGTCGAGCGGAACGGGCGGCCAAAGTCCATCTCGATAAGGGCACCGCGAAACACCGTGACCCAGCGCTGGTTCTTGCCGGTGCCCTCGCGGCGTTCGAGATGCACTTCATAGAGGCGGAACCGGTGCCCTTCGAGATTGCCGGACCAGCAATCCTCCAGCGTCTGGCGATCATGGCCCGGCAACAGGCCATATTTGCCGGCGGTGACCAACTCCTCGCCCGGTGTCACATCGTGTTCGTAAATCACACCAAGTCTGCGCGCGATGGCAGAATTGATGCCGATCTTGATCGCCTTGGTCGCCTCTGCAATCGGCAAATACCCGATAATCCCTACGCCGATGACCAGCGCGCTCGAAACAAAACTGCCGAAGATAGCGCCCCAGTCAGAAGCAAACCAAACATACGCGATAACGAGAGCTGCAAATGCGCCGCCCCACAGCCAGCGCGAGCGGGCCTTTTGCAGGGCCTCATCGCGCATCGGCGATTGCTCGGCCAGCCATTGTCCCAGCTCACCTTGCATCAGTTGAGTGACATTAACCTGCATCAGGCCGGGCCCCGTTTCTCATCGCATAACAGCGTTGCCGCGCTCGCTGCTGTGATAATTTAACCACCTTATGCTACTATACTTGCAGTTCATTAAACAGGGGTTTGAAGATGGTTGAGATTTTCGGGTGGTTCTGGACCTCCGCGATTGTGGTGATCTCCGTTTCAGTCGTGTTCCTGCTGATCGGGATTTACAACCAGCTTGTGGGTCTGCGTCAGAACGTCAATCAGGGCGTTGCCGACATTGATGCGCAACTGCGGCAACGCCACGATCTGATCCCCAACCTGGTGGAGACTGTGAAGGGGTATGCCGCGCACGAATCCAGCACTCTGGAAGCTGTAATCACCGCGCGCAACAAGGCCTCGAACGGCAATCCAACCTCGGGTGACGAACGCGGCTTGCGCGTGGCACTCGACAATCTGCTGGCTCTGGGCGAAGATTATCCGGATCTCAAGGCAAGCGCGAATTATCAGGAATTGCAGCGCGAGCTGGCTGACATCGAGGACAAGCTGGCCGCGGCGCGGCGCGCGCTGAATGCGGCGGTGGCCCGGTTCAACACCGCGCGCGAAGCGTTCCCCGCGGTGCTGTTTGCAGGAATGCTTGGTTTCAGACCGGCCGATTTCAACCGGCTCGACGATAGCGAGCGTGGCAGCGTCGATCAGGCGCCCAAAATCGCGTTCTGACCCCGCAAAAACCAATGCGCCGCTGCACGATTTTACTTGCATGGCGGCGCACATTCCCTATCTGCGCTTTTCCTCTGCCCCAAGGGACAATTACCGCAAGGCAGTCTCATAACCGTTTGGTTGAACACTGAACCTTAGGGGGTCCCTTGAATTGCTCCAATTTTCAGACGCCAAGGCTGTAGCGCGAGCGCTCTCGCCTGACGAGCCTATCATCCTCAACCGACCGCATGCAGCGCGGCGGGCGGCGAAGTTTTTCGTTGATCGGTTCCCGGGCAAAGTTCTTTACGCGGTCAAAGCCAATCCCGCCCCCGATCTGATCGAAGTGCTGTGGGATGCGGGCGTGACGCATTACGATGTCGCCTCGATTGCAGAGGTGCGGCTGGTGCGCGGCATCCTTCCGGATGCGATTCTGTGTTTCATGCACCCGATCAAGACGGCGGGCGCGATCGCCGAGGCGTATCGCACGCATGGCGTCAAAACCTTCAGCCTCGACAGCGTCGAAGAGCTGGAGAAAATTGTCGAAGCCTGCCGCGACCCGGAAACCGGCGAACCTGCGACGGACCTGCGCCTGTGCGTGCGGCTGCGCGTGTCGTCCGAATATTCCGAGCTGAGCCTCGCATCGAAATTCGGCTGCGATCTGACTGAGGCGCCCGTGCTGCTGCGCGAGGCGCGCCAGCATTGCGACTGGCTGGGCATCTGCTTCCATGTCGGCAGCCAGGCGATGACACCGTTCGCCTTTGTACAGGCACTGGACCGCACCCGCGCCGCGATTGCCGAGGCGAGCGTGGTGATCGACATGATCGATGTGGGCGGGGGCTTTCCCAGCGTCTATCCGGGCATGGAACCGCCGCCGCTCGAAGATTATTTCGCGATCATTCACCAGCACTTCTACGCGCTGCCGATCGCGTACAACGCAGAGCTGTGGTGCGAACCGGGCAGGGCGCTGAGCGCGGAATATTCCAGCATGATCGTGCAGGTAACGAAGCGTCGCGGGAACGAGCTTTACATCAACGATGGTGCCTATGGCGCACTGTATGATGCAGCGCATGTGGCATGGCGTTTCCCTGTGGTGGCGCTGGAAGATGACCTGCGCGATGCGGCTGAGGATTTCGCATTCTATGGCCCCACGTGCGACGATGCCGATTACATGGCTGGCCCGTTTTCGCTGCCCGGCGACATCCAGGCAGGCGATTTCATCGAGATCGGAATGCTTGGCGCATACGGCGCGGCGATGAAGACCGGCTTCAACGGATTTGGCAATGCGCAATGCGTGACCGTAACCGACGAGCCAATGTTGAGCCTGTTTAACGGCACCCGCGTCCGCGAACCGAGCGATAATGTGGTGAGTTTGCGCTGAGAGACGTCTGATTTCGGAAGGCAGAAAGGCAGCTTTGCCGGCGGCGGGCGGCGAAATGCGCTTTTCCGCTTGCGATGCAAGTGCAGATATCGGACGCAAGCGTCTCCTGCTTAAGGTACAGCCCGGCCCCTCAAAAGGTGAAAGGTGCCAGTTCCAATTGAGTCGGCGTCTTTCAGCCTGAAAAGGTGACCGTCTCTCCATCACCGCGATCCGGCAACCGCTGAACGATGTATTTGGCCAGATCTTTCCGGGAAACCTCGGTCTTACCCAATGCGCCGTTGCGCGACGCAGTCCAGGTTCCAGTCGGAGGCTTGTCCGTAAGGGCAGCGGGCTGGATCAGCGTGTAAGCAGCACTTGAGGCCTTGAGAACCAAGTCCTGCTTTTCCTTGTCGGCCATCTGCTCGTTTAGGATCATGCGGTAGAATAACTTGAACATGAGCGGCAGGTCTTTGGCGGTATCGCCTGTTCCGAATGCGCCGACGACGATGACGGGGATTTCGCTGTCAATTGGCAGCGCGGCGAGAATATTGCGTGTTCCAACCTCACAAACATCCCTGGGTGTTGTGCGCCGGGCGCCAAGCAGCAAGGCAAATGCGTTCTGGGAGTTGCCAAGGCTGATCACAACCGCATCCTGTCCAGCTAACGCACCGGCAACATCGGACGGGACCATCACGTCGCCCTGAAAGACCCTAAGCCCCTCAGCTTCGCCAAGCTGCTCCGGGCTCCTTGCAAAGGCCGTGACACTGTGCCCTGCTCCGAGCGCTTCTTCGATCACAGCGCGCCCCGTTCCGCCGGTTGCGCCGAACACCACAACTTTCATGCGGTCAGCAACGTGACGAGAATGGCAATCAGAACCGAGTTCACAATATGCAGCACCTGTTCGATGTTCTGGGTCTGAAGGTATTGCCTGTGAGCGAGCATGGTCTCAGGTATGTCAGACGCGGCGACCGCAGCCAATTCGTGAGCGTCCCGCTTGCGCTTGCTCCTGAACTCGATAATGTTCAGACTTATCAGAACCGCAAGGGCACTCAGAATGAGCCCGGGTCTGATCCAAGTGCTCTCCAAAACCTGATCTCCTGTTGTGTTCGGCTGTCCAACTTGCTTTACACATAGTTGGACCTTCCCACCAGTCGAGGCTGACAATCCCAATGAGCGAACAAAAGAGTCCGGTTTGTATCGTGACCGGAGCCTCCTCCGGGGTTGGCCTGCACACCACGCGCGCGCTCATCGACCGGGGCTGGCACGTCATAATGGCCTGCCGCGACCTTGCAAAAGCCGCCGCCGCCGCACAGTCGCTCGACCTGCCTGATGACAAATTCGAGATCATGCACCTTGATCTGGGCTCGCTGGAAAGTGTCCGCGCCTTTCACACAGCGTTTCGGGAGCGGGGCCAGGCGCTCGACGCGCTGGTCTGCAACGCTGCGACCTATCTTCCCCAGCTCAAGGCCCCCCTGCGTTCGCCAGAGGGGTACGAGATCAACGTCGCCACCAACTATTTCGGCCATTTCCTGCTCGCCAATCTGATGCTGGAGGATTTGCAGAAATCCGAATCTCCCCGTCTGGTTACACTTGGCACGGTTACCGCCAATTCCGAGGAATTCGGCGGCAAGGTTCCAATCCCGGCACCCGCTGATCTGGGCGATTTTCAGGGTCTCAAGGACGGTTTCAAGGCTCCGATCGCGATGATCGATGGCAAACCGTTCAAGCCGGGCAAGGCCTATAAGGATTCTAAGCTGTGCTGCATGATGATGAGCCGCGAGTTGCATGCGCGCTATCATGAGCGGACCGGTATCGTCTTCAGCACGCTGTATCCCGGCTGCGTGGCAGAGACGCCCCTGTTCCGAAATGCGCCGCGCCTGTTCCAGAAGATATTTCCGTGGTTTCAGAAGAACATCACCAAAGGCTACGTCTCGCAGCCGCTTTCAGGCGAGCGGGTGGCGCAGGTGGTGGCAGACCCCGATTTTGCAGAATCGGGTGTTCACTGGAGCTGGGGCAATCGCCAGGAACCCGGTCGCAAGGCGTTTTCGCAAAGTCTGTCTTCCAAGGCGACGGACGCCACCCGCAGCGGAACACTTTGGGACTTAAGTGCAGGACTTGTTGGCGTTGCGCCGGACTGATCAAAGAAGATTGCCCGCCTCAGCGTCTCGATCCACCTGACTTGTTTCCGACTATTGCTGTGAGCGTGATGGTTTGGGCGCGCTCTCCATTGCTCCCACGAAGTTCAAAGCCGAGCGGACCTTTTTCCCGTCGGCTTGCACGGCGTGGGCTTCAATCGAACCCCACAAACCGCGCCGCCTCGTCCACGCTCTTGCGTTCGCTCACCACCGCGTTGGCGGGAAAGTCCGGGTCGGGCCAGCCCAGCGCGACTGCTTTCATGATTACCTGATCTTCGGGAATGCCCGCGTGTTCGCGCACCACCGGGCTTTGCATGATGCCTTGCGAATTGATCACGCAGCCAAGCCCGCGCGACCATGCAGCGTTGACCAGCGCGGTCGTTACCGCGCCGCAATCGAAAGCGGTGTCGTCACTGCCCGACAAATCGCGATCGTAGGCGATTATGACGCACACCGGCGCATCGAACTGGCGGAAGCCGCGCAAGACCCAGTCCTGCCGCGCGTCCTTGTCATCGCGCTCGATCCCCATCGCGCTGAAAAGCTGTTTCGCGACGCCGATCTGGCGTTCGCGGTGGACGCCTGCAAACGGCTCCCCCCGGCGAAATTCGCGGCTGTCGGGGACGCCGGCGAGGATATTGTCGGTATTGCCGCGCCGAACGCGGTCGAGCGGTTCTCCGGTGATGATGTGAAAGTGCCAAGGCTGGGTGTTCATGCTCGTGGGCGAACGCATGGCAAGCGTCAGCACCTCCTCAATGAGCGCGCGCGGAACCGGCTGGTCGAGGTATCCCCGGATGGAGCGGCGGGACCGGACGACTTCGTCATAGGTCATCGACGTGGTTAGAGTTTCGCTGGCCATTGGTGTCTCTCTGGATTGATTTCAAAGGCCTGTGCCCTGACATCAATCACAGTTCAACCCGCTGTGGCCTAAGCCGCCTCAGCCAGCCGCATTTCCAGCCGGTCCCAGATTTCCACCAGTGCCTCGGTCAACTCGTCCATCATCGGTTCGGAGTGATGCGGGCCGGGAGTGAAGCGCAGGCGTTCTTTCCCGCGCGGCACGGTGGGGAAGTTGATCGGCTGTACATAGACGCCGTATTCGGCCAGCAGGATATCGCTGATCTTCTTTGCGCGCACCGGATCGCCGACCATCAGCGGGACGATGTGGGTGACGCTGTCCATCACCGGCAGCCCGGCCTCGGCAAACTTCAGTTTCAGCATCGCGGCGGCGCGGTGCTGCGCGTTGCGCTCCAGACAGGATTGCTTGAGATGCTTTACCGAGGCAAGCACACCGGCGACCAGAACCGGGCTGAGCGACGTGGTGAAGATAAAGCCGGGCGCATACGACCGGATGCAGTCGATCACGCGCGTATCGGCGGCGATGTACCCGCCCATCACGCCGAATGCCTTGCCCAGAGTACCCTCGATAATGTCGATCCGGTCGGCGGCATTGTCGCGCTCTGAAATGCCGCCGCCGCGCGCGCCATACATGCCGACCGCGTGAACCTCGTCAATATAGGTCAGGGCGTTGTACCTCTCGGCAAGGTCGCAGATCGCGTGGATCGGGGCGACATCGCCCTCCATCGAATACACGCTTTCGAACGCAATAAGCTTGGGCACTGCGGGGTCTTCGGCGGCGAGCAAACGTTCGAGATGAGCCACGTCGTTGTGACGGAACACGCGCTTTTCACAGCCCGAATTGCGGATGCCTGCGATCATGCTCGCGTGGTTCAGTGCGTCGGAAAAGATCACACAGCCCGGCAGCAGTTTCGCCAGCGTGGACAGCGTCGCATCGTTGGAGACATAACCGCTGGTGAACAGCAGCGCGCCTTCCTTGCCGTGCAGATCGGCCAGTTCTCGCTCCAGTTCGACGTGAAAATGCGTGTTGCCGCCAATATTGCGGGTGCCACCCGAGCCCGCGCCGACATCGTGAAGCGCCGATTCCATCGCGGTGATCACCTTTTCATGCTGACCCATCGCAAGGTAATCGTTGGAGCACCATACCGTGATCGGCTTTGGCCCATTGTGGCCGTGGAAACAGCGCGCATTGGGGTAGGCGCCCTTGTTACGCATGATATCGATGAAGACGCGGTAACGCCCTTCCTCGTGGAGACGGTCGATCGCCTGGTCGAAGATTTGATCGTAGTTCACGGCATACGCTCTTGCTGTTGGTGGCAACGCGGAACCTGTGCGCGGCCTGATCGGGTTGAACCATCCGAGATACGGCAATGAGCCCCGAATTGTTTCACGGGTTAATTAAGTCACGCTGATGGGTTTTGCCACCGCGATCTTTGCGAGTGATTTGCAGGTTTCCATCAGAACGCTTCGGCTGGGCCGAACCCTCGCTCGGCAAGGACGGGCTCCAGCCCGTTTGCGCGTTCAACCGGCCCGGTGACGACGAAGCGGTTGGGCGTGGATGCACTGAAATCCTGTCCTTCCAGCAGGGTCACGATCCGCCGGGCGATCCCTTCAGAGCCATCGGCAAACCGCAGATCGGAGGACAGGCCCATCTCTGAAACCGCGACATCCGCCAGTTCCTCGCGCAGGAGCGGGAAGTGGGTGCAGCCCAGCACGATATGATCGAGCCTGTCGCCGTGGGGCTGCGCGAACAGGCCTTCGAGCGCAGTTTTGAGCGCGCCCCGATCAACCGTGCCGCCGCGCAGTTTTCGCTCGGCCTCGTCGACCAGATCGGGTGCTGCATGGCGCAGCAGGGTCTTCCCGGACGCAAAATCGCGTTCAAGATCGTCGACATAGCGTTGGCGAATGGTGGCCTGCGTGCCGAGCAATCCGATCACCCCGCTCTTGCTGGCGAGCGCCGCAGGCTTGATCGCAGGTACGGTGCCGACAATCGGAATTTCGAGAACATCGCGCACCATGCCCAGCGCAATGGTGGAGGCGGTGTTGCAGGCGATGCAGGCAAGGCGCGGCACATACCGCTCGCTCATCCGCCCCAGCAGCCCGGCGACGCGCGCGGCGATCTCCGCTTCATTCCTGGTGCCATAAGGCAGGCCCGCAAAATCCGCCACATAGATCACCGGCGCGCCGGGCAGCAGACGGCGCAGCGCGTCATACACTGTCAGCCCGCCAACGCCGGAATCAAAGATCAAAATGGGGGAGGATTCGTTCAATATTCTTAAATCCATTCGTCCCCCGCTTGTCGAAGGGCTGTATTTCCTTAATGCAAGATCGCGCTAGAAGAAGAACAGTGCTTCGACAAGCTTGGCACGATCGGTTGGAGGACCAAGTGGAACCAATTCTCGCAGTATTGCTGGGCTTTTTTGCCGGCTCCATCCCGTTCGGGCTCATCCTGACGCGCGCGGCGGGCCTCGGCGATGTGCGCTCCATCGGAAGCGGCAGCATCGGCGCAACCAATGTCCTGCGCACCGGGAACAAGTGGCTGGCGCTGGCAACCGTTCTGCTGGACGCCGGCAAGGGTGTTGCAGCGGTTCTGATCGCCGCTCACTTCCTGCCGGGAAGCGAGGGTTTTGCAGGTGTCGCAGCGGTCCTGGGGCATTGTTTCACGCCGTGGCTGCGGTTTAAGGGAGGCAAGGGCTTTGCTACCGCAGCGGGCGTTTGCGGGGCGCTTGCCTGGCCGATTATGCTGCTGTGTGCTGCGGTTTGGGCCATCGCCATCTTGCTCACGCGCACATCCTCCATTGCCTCGCTCACCGCTGTGTCGGTTGCGCCGTTTGCAGCGCTGCTCTCTGAGTTCATCGGGTGGACGTCTTATGGTGCGGCGTTCCTTCCGCTGATCGCCGTTCAGATCATCGTCATCGTGAAGCATCAGGAAAATATACAGCGCATCTTCTCGGGCATGGAGCCGAAGATCGGCGGGAATAAGTGAGCCTATCGCAAAAGGAAGCTTTCGCCCGCATCCGCCTGTTGCGTTCGCCCAATATCGGACCGGTAAGCTATCGCGCGCTGCTGGCCCGGTTTGGCAATGCTGAGGCAGCGATTGCGGCGCTTCCCGATCTCGGCAGCCGGGGAAAGACGCCCTATCGTCCCGCACCGACCGACCGGATCGAGCGCGAGATTGAGGGTGTGCGCGCAGCTCGCGCCCGGTATCTGTTTCACGATCAGCCAGATTATCCCGCGCTGCTGGCGGAGCTGGACAGCGCGCCGCCGATCATCACCTGCCGCGGCAATCTCGCGCTCGCCTCGCGGCCCTGCGTTGCGATGGTGGGTGCGCGCAATGCCTCGGCAGCAGCGGTGAAGCTTGCGCGGGAATTCGCAGGCGGTCTGGCGCAGGCCGGATTCACCGTCGTCTCCGGCCTTGCTCGCGGCATTGACGGATCAGCCCATGAGGGCGCATTCCCCCACACGATCGGCGTCATCGCCAGCGGAATCGACATCGCTTATCCCCCGCAGCACGAGGAATTGCAGGAACGCATCGCCACGCAAGGCCTGCTGATCGCCGAACAGCCGCCGGGAACCGAGCCGCGCGGGCGGCATTTTCCCAGCCGCAACCGCATCATCGCAGGGCTGGCCAGCGGAACTCTGGTGGTGGAGGCCGCGCCCAAATCCGGCACGCTGATCACCGCGCGGCTGGCGGGCGAGGCGGGGCGCGAAGTGATGGCGATCCCCGGCTCCCCGCTCGATACCCGCAGCCTTGGTTGCAACCAGTTGATCCGTGATGGCGCGGTGCTGGTGCAATCGGTAGAGGAGGTGATCGAGCTGCTCGAAGGGTTCACTGGTGCGCCGCGTTCGACATTTCGGGTGGAGGAGCAGGGCGCGCCATTGGACTACGCCGAACTCAGCAAGATGGAATGGGGCGAGGCGAGGGTCGAGCACGGCGGCGATATTATCGCGGGGCTATTGACCAAGGCTCCCGTCGCGATCGACGAACTGATCCGCCAGTCGGGCGCGAGCGCAGCGGCGGTACATATGGCGCTGCTGGAACTTGAGCTTTCGGGCGAACTGGAGCGACAGGCGGGCGGGTTGGTGAGTCGTATTAATCTCTAGCGCTTCACGCTTCGGTCATTGTTTATGTGGAGGCATGAAGGTCGGAATTTCAACTGAGCGAACGCAAGTTGGCGTCTGCCATTGCGACATCTGCAGATGTGGGACAAGCAGAGCCTGAATGGCAATCCAGGCGCCCGAGGCAGAGAATATTCATCAGGCGCTTGAAACGATTGTTTGAATGACGCACTTGACGGCGCAGCGAAACCCCCACCACCCTCGCGCGTACGTACACACGTAAGGATTCAGACCAAACCATCATGCAACTTGTAATCGTTGAATCGCCGGCAAAGGCGAAGACCATCGAGAAATATCTCGGCAAGGACTTCAAGGTTCTCGCCAGCTATGGCCATGTCCGCGACCTGCCGCCCAAGGACGGCAGTGTCCGCCCCGATGAAGATTTCGCGATGGACTGGGAATTGTACCGGGACAAGCAGAGCCGGTTCAAGGAAATCGCAGACGCGGCCAAGAACGCTTCGCGCCTTGTGCTCGCGACCGACCCCGACCGCGAAGGCGAGGCGATCAGCTGGCACGTTCGCGAACTGCTGAAAAAGCGCAAAAGCCTGCCGACCAAGGTGGACCGCGTCACCTTCAATTCCATCACCAAAGCCGCCGTGACCGAGGCGATGACCCGCCCACGAGAGCTGGATCAGCCGCTGATCGACGCGTATCTGGGCCGCCGCGCGCTCGATTATCTGTTTGGATTTACCCTCTCGCCGGTGCTGTGGCGCAAGCTGCCCGGCGCGAAATCGGCGGGCCGCGTGCAGTCGGTTGCACTTCGTCTGATCGTCGAGCGTGAGCGCGAGATCGAGGCGTTCCGCCCTGACGAGTACTGGTCGGTTCTGGCTCGGATGGAATATGATGCGACCCAGTTCGATGCCCGGCTGGTGCGATACAAGGGGCAGAAGCTCGAAAAGCTCAGCCTTGGCGAACAAGGCATCGCGATGGAGGCGAAGGCCGCTGTCGAAGCGGGCCGCTTCACCGTCCAGGATGTCGAGAAAAAGCCGCTGAAGCGCAATCCCGCGCCGCCGTTCACCACTTCCACGCTGCAACAGGAGGCCGCGCGCAAGCTCGGCTTTTCCGCCAGCCACACCATGCGCTGCGCCCAGAGCCTTTATGAAGCGGGCTCGATCACTTACATGCGGACCGATGGCGTCCAAATGGACCCCAGCGCGATTACGGCGTGCCGCCACGCCATCGCAGATCGGTTCGAGGCGAGTTATTGCCCCGAAAAACCGCGCTTTTACAGCACCAAAGCCAAGAACGCGCAGGAAGCGCACGAAGCCATTCGCCCGACCGATTTTACGCGTGACAAGGCTGGCAGCGGCGATGAGGGGAAACTGTATTCGCTGATCTGGAAGCGTGCGATGGCGAGCCAGATGTCCACCGCCCTTCTAGAACGCACCACTGTTACGCTGCGCGAGGCGACCGGGCAGCACGAGCTGCGCGCAACCGGACAGGTGGTTGTGTTTCCGGGATATTTCGCGGTCTATCAGGAGGGCTTCGACGACAAGTCCGAGGATGACGAAGACGGATTGCTCCCCGCTCTCAAAGCTGGCGACACCCCTGCGAAGAAGGCGGTCGAAGCCAACCAGCATTTCACTCAGCCTCCGCCGCGCTTTTCCGAAGCCAGCCTCGTCAAGCGCCTCGAAGAACTGGGCATTGGACGTCCTTCCACCTACGCGTCGACCATCCAGACCCTGCGTGATCGCGATTATGAGCGGATGGAAAAGAACCGGTTTTTCGCAGAAGAGTCAGGCCGCCTGCTGACCGCGTTCCTCGAACGCTTCTTCCCGACCTATGTAGCCTATGATTTCACTGCCGGGATGGAGGACGAGCTTGATGTCGTCTCCGACGGGCGTGAGGATTACAAGGTGCTGCTCGCGAAATTCTGGAAGGATTTCAAACCCAAGACCGAAGAGGTCATGGAAAAACTCCCGAGCGAAGTGACCGAGTCGCTTGACGAATACCTCTCCGACTACCTGTTCCCGCCGCGCGAGGACGGGAAGGATGCGCGATTCTGCCCCTTATGCGAACAGGAGGGGCGCGAGAACGGTCGCCTGTCCCTGCGCGGGGGCAAGTATGGCGCATTCATCGCCTGCGCCAATTACCCCGAATGCAAATACACCCGCCGCTTTGCTCAGCCCGGCGCCGATGGCGAAGACAGCGGCGAAGACGGGCTGATGGGCGAACACCCCGAAACCGGTGAGGAAATTCACCGCAAATCCGGACGCTTTGGTCCCTATGTCGAAATGGCCGAGGGCGACGCGAAGAAACGCGCCAGCATCCCCAAGGATCTGGACGATTTCGATCTGGAATGGGCAGTCAGGCTGCTCGATCTGCCGCGCATCATCGGAGCGCATCCGGAAACCGGCAAGGAGATCGAGGCCGCAATCGGTCGCTATGGCCCGTATCTGCGCCACGACGGCAAATATGCCAAGCTGACCAGCACGCGCGACGTGTTCGAAACCGGCATGAACGCAGCTGTGACGTTGCTCGCCGAAGCCGCCAATCGCAAGGGCGGCGGACGCGCAAGTGCTGAGCCGATAAAGACGCTGGGCGTACACCCTACCAGCGGGGTCGAGATGAAGGTGATGCCGGGCCGTTATGGCCCCTATGTCACCGACGGCACGACCAACGCGACCATTCCCAAGGACGTGAAACCCGAAGACCTCACGGAAGAACAGGCGATCGCCCTGATCGATGAGCGCGTTGCAAAAGGCCCGGCCAAGAAAAAGGGCCGCAAGAAAGCCGCACCGAAAAAGGCTGCTGCCAAGAAAGCTGGCCCGAAGACAACAACAGTAAAGAAGAAGGCACCTGCGAAAAAGCCAGCGGCCAGAAAGGCTACGCCGAAGGAGGCCTGACGCGCGGCAAAACCCGATTACCGGGATCGCGGGCGTAATTGAGCGCGGCGGTCCGTCCCGCTCGCTCATAAATCGTTTAGTATTGTCCCTTAAACCGTTGGCTGGACAAGGGGGTCAAACAAGGGACGCCGCCGTGATCGAGATCGAACTCCAGAACGAGACCCACCAGACGCAGGACCGCGTGCGCTTTGCCGCTGTGCCTCGCATCGGTGAGGGGATCCGCCTGCGCGAACCCGATGGCATCTGGGCCAGCTATGACGTGATCGATGTATGGTATCAGAAGGCGGAATTCGGCGATGTCTGGATGCCGTACGTGCATGTGCGGATCACGCCCGGCGAAACCCCCGGTGATGATGATGAGGGCTTGCAAGACGATTATTTCGTCGGCGATTACGATGCGGATGAGGCGACAGATGCTGCCCGTTACAACGAACATGGCGAGTTTGCCTCGCTTACAAGGGAGGCAGTGCCATTCAAAATCTGATCAAACGCACGACCGGCCCACACAAGGGGCACAGGGGCAAGACATTGGCGGAGCGACTGGCCGAAGCGCCGGAAAACGCTGCGCCCGCCGAAGCACCTGAGGATGTCCGTACGGCCCTCGCTGAAACGCCTGCGGAACCGGGCGGCCAGATGGATACAGACGCGCTCGTGGCTGCCGCAAAGGCCGCGCGCGACCGTAATCGCAGCGCGCCCGCGCAACAGGCGAGCGCAAAAGTGTGCCTGATCGTCGATGACAGCCGCGTGATCCGCAAGGTTTCAACCAAGATCGCCCGATCGCTCGGCTATGTTCCGATAGAGGCGCAGGACGGCGAGGAAGCTCTTGCCCGGTGCAAACAGGCCATGCCCGCGCTGGTGCTGACCGACTGGAATATGCCCGAAATGGACGGCATCGAATTCGTGCGCCGCCTGCGCGCTATCCCAACGCCCAAGCCGCCGATCGTGGTGTTCTGCACCTCCAACGGAGAGGCGAAGGACATCCATCAGGGCATCGGTGCGGGCGCGGACGATTACATCGTTAAGCCGTTTGACGAGGCGGCGCTAAAGGCAAAGCTTGAGAAACTGGCACGGGATTAAGGGCGGTTGAGGCTGGCTTTTATCGCTCCGCACACTTAGGTGCGATCGATGGGCAAGGAAACTTTCGAACGTCACAAGCAACCCTGGAACGCAGAAGAGGCGGGCAAGCTGCGCCTGCTCGCGTCAAAGGGGCAGGGGCTGAAACAAATCGCCAAGGCGCTGAACCGCAGCGAGGAATCAACCAAAAGCTTCGCCAAACAGCAAAACATCGCGATCGCGAAGAAGCGATAGGCGAGCCGAACACAGCGTTCGTAAAATGCGCTCTACTGAACAACTGACGTTTAATGATTCAAACTGCTGATCGGCAAAGGCTCAGCATCCCGGTGTCGTGAGTTAGAAAACGAGGGTAAATGGAACTTTTGCCCTCCGCATCACTTCACCCAGTCCAGCCCCATTTCCTCGAACACTTCCTTGTCTTCGGACCAGCCTTCGCTGACCTTCACGTGCAGGAACAGGTGGACCTTCACGCCCAATATCTCGGCGAGTTCGGCGCGAGCAGCCTCGCCAATGGCTTTGATTTTCTGGCCGCCTTTGCCGAGAACGATCGGTTTCTGGCTGTCGCGGGTGATCACGATTTGCTGGCGCACCTCGACGCTGCCATCGGGCCGCACGGTGTAGCTTTCGGGGCGCACGGCGGCGTCATAGGGAAGCTCTTCGTGCAGCTGCGCGTAAAGCTGTTCACGCGTGACCTCGGCGGCCAGCAGGCGCTCTGACGCATCGGAGACCTGATCTTCGGGATACATCCACACGCCTTCGGGCATCAGTTTTGCGAGCGCTTCCTTCATTTCCGGTACGCCGTCGCCGGTGAGGGCGGAGACGAAGTAAATCTCCTCGAAGGTCATGCGCTCGCCCAGTTCCTGCGCCAGAGCGAGCAGCGGTTCCTTCTTGGCGCGGTCGACCTTGTTCAGCACCAGTATCTTGCGCTCAGGCCGCTTTTCCAGCGATTCGATCAACGGAATCAGTTCGTGCCGTCGCTGCTTGATCGGGTCGACAATCAGCAGGATCGCATCGGCGCTTTGCGCACCTTCCCATGCGGCCGTCACCATCGCCCGGTCCAGCCGCCGCTTGGGCGCGAAAATGCCGGGGGTGTCCACCAGGATCATCTGGACAGGACCGAACAGCGCAATGCCTAGCATTCGCGCACGCGTCGTCTGCGCCTTGGCGCTGGTGATCGCGACCTTTTGACCGACCAGTTGATTGACCAGCGTTGATTTGCCCGCATTGGGCGCGCCGATCACTGCCACCACGCCGCATTGTGTCGGCACTGTATTATTGTTCACCCGAATTCCTCCAGAAATGCCTCTGCCGCGCGACGTTCGGCCTCGCCCTTGCTGCTGGCTGTGCCTTGTGCGCTGCCAATCGAGGGGATGCTGACCTCAACCGTAAATTGCGCCGCGTGATCGGGGCCGGATCGTTCGACCACCAGATATGCCGGCATGGTGCGACGGTTGCCGGCGGCCCATTCCTGCAACGCGCTTTTGGGATGTTTTGCCTTGCCGGCATTGCCCGCCAGTTCGCTCGCCCACAGATCATAGACGACATCGCGTGCGGTGTCATAGCCATGTTCGATGAAACACGCCCCGATCAGTGCCTCCATCACATCGCCAAGGATGTTGTCGCTATCAGCGCCGCCATCCTCACGCGCCTGTTTGCCCAGACGGATGTGGTCCGGCATTCCGATCGCGCGCGCGATCCGCGCGCATGTCGCGCCGCTGACCAGCGCATTCAGCCGCTGTGAAAGCTGACCCTCTGCCGCATCACCTGCGCGATACAGCCACGATGCAACGGCGAGGCCCAGCACCCGGTCCCCAAGAAACTCGAGCCGCTGGTAATCGCCCGCGCTTTCGAGGTTGGCTTGGCTCGCGCCGCGGGTGGTGATGTTGCCATTGAAACTTCCATGCGTCAGCGCGCACAGCCAACGCGCTTCATCGCTGACCGCAAACCCGTGCGAGTCCAGCCAATCGTGGGTCTCCGTAGGAAGAATGGGCGCCGGTCCGGTCATGATTGCAGAACGCTCACAGCCCGTTCCCGATCCTGTCCCAGCGCGCGGCGGTGAACCATGTCCACGGCTTTATCCACTCCGCTGACCCATCGGTTGACCAGATAATCACCTCAGCACGCCCGACGAGATTTTCCTGCGGGACCATTCCGACCGCATCGCCTGCCATCGCGGGAAAACGGCTGTCGCGCGAATTGTCGCGATTGTCACCCATCACGAAAATGTGGTCCGCTGGGACGGTAACCGGAGACATCGAATCGCCCGGTGCCAGCCCCAGATCCAGCACGTCGTATTGGCGCCCCGAAGGCAGGGTTTCGCGAAATCGGCGATAGCTGCAGGTCTGCGAATTGCCATCGACGACACGCGCCAGTTCTCCGAGACCGCAGGACGTGTTGGCCGACACCGGTATCTGAAAATCGTCAATTGCCTCGCGCGGTGTCAATTTTCCGTTGAGCACGATCTGGCCCCCCAGAATGCCGATCTCGTCTCCCGGAAGGCCGATCACCCGCTTGATGTAGTCGGTCTGATCGATCGGGTGCTTGAAGATGACAACATCGCCGCGTTCCGGCGGACCCGCAAGCAGTCGGCCTTCGAACGAGGCGAGGTCGAACGGAAGCGAATGGCGCGAATAGCCATAGGGCCACTTTGCCGCGATCAGGTAGTCACCGTTCCACAGGCGCGGGAGCATACTTTCCGAGGGAATCGAGAACGGCGATATGATCAGGGTGCGGATGATCAGAACGATCAGCAACAATTTGATCAGGAACCCGGCAAAGCCCAGGAGGGTATCGGGTTTTTCGGGGCTGGTTTCGGGACTTGCCGCGTTATCGGCAGGCGCGCCTTCGGGCGCTGCGCTCCCAACAATCGGCATTGAAACCGCCGACGCATCAGTTTGGGTCTTAACATCCATCGCCAGCCCCCTTAGGCGCGGTGCAAGCGCCACGCAAAGGGGATTGCTCCAAAATGACCGACCAGACCCAGACCATCGCCGCTGCGTGGGATCGCCTGCATGCGCTGCCCGTCCCCTTGCTTGGCGATCTGTTCGCTGCGGATGGGGGCAGGGTGGAGGCGTTTACGCGGCGGCTCGACTGGCCCGGCGCGGATGGTGAGACGGGCGGGATGCGCATCGACTGGTCGAAAACGCACCTGTCCGCACCGATGCTTGATGCGTTTGAGGAACTGGCGCAGGCCTGCGGATTTTCAACTGCGCGCGATGCGATGTTTGCAGGCAAGGTCGTCAACCCGACCGAGGGGCGCGCCGCCATTCATGGTGCGCTGCGTGGCAGCGGCAGCGATGCCGACACCGAAGAGGCTTCCGCGTTGCTGGCGCGCATGGGGATGCTGGTCGATGCGATCCACGATTGCGCGATGGGAGACGTGCGCCACCTCATTCATATCGGCATTGGCGGATCGGCGCTTGGCCCGGCGTTGGCGGTGGATGCGCTGACCCGCGATCTGGCAAAGGTCGATGTGCATGTCGTCTCCAACATTGATGGCCTTGCGCTGGAGCAGGCGTTTGCCGCGTGCGACCCGGCGACGACGTTGATTGCGGTCGCATCAAAAACCTTCACCACGATCGAGACGATGACCAATGCGTCAAGCGCGCTGGACTGGCTCAAACACGAAGGGGTGGACGATCCGGGCGGGCGCGTGATTGCGCTTACCGCCAGTCCTGAAAAGGCGGTCGAATGGGGCGTCGATGAAACGCGCATCCTGCCATTCCCCGAAAGCGTGGGCGGGCGATATTCGCTGTGGTCCAGCATCGGATTCCCCGTCGCGCTCGCCATCGGGATGGAGGAGTTCCGCGAATTTCTCGCCGGGGCGCACGCGGTGGACACCCACTTTCGCGAGACTGAGGGGCGGGCGAATGCACCCCTGCTGGCGGCGTTTGCCGATCAATACTATTCCCGGTTGCGAGGATGCCAGACGCGCGCGGTCTTCGCCTATGACGAACGGCTGGCGCTGTTTCCCGATTACCTGCAACAGCTTGAGATGGAATCGAACGGCAAGAGCGTAACGGTGACAGGCGCGCCGGTGACCGGGCCGACCGCGCCTGTCACCTGGGGCGGGGTGGGCACTGATGTACAACACGCCGTATTCCAGCTGCTGCATCAGGGAACCCACCTTGTGCCGGTCGATTTCTTTGCCGCGATCGTGCCGGGCGATACGCTCGATCCGGTCCATCACCGCACGCTGCTGTTGAATTGCCTTGCCCAAGGGGCCGCGCTGATGGCCGGCAAGGCAAGTGCGGACGATCCTGCACGCGCCTACCCCGGCGATCGGCCATCTGCGACATATTTGCTCGACGATCTCGACCCTGCGACACTGGGTGCGCTGATCGCTTTCCACGAACATCGTACCTTTGCCAATGCAGTGCTGATGGGGATCAACCCGTTCGACCAGTTCGGGGTGGAGCTGGGGAAGGCGATTGCCAACCAGATCGATGCGGGGAAGGGCACGTTCGATGCGAGCACGCAAGCGCTGATGGAAGCGGCGGGGTTGAGGTGATGATGGACTCAAGCAAAAGTGCATCGGCTACCAAGGAACAATAAAAATTGGTCCAGATACATGGAGAAACGGAAGAGGGAGTGACTTTTTGCGTCGACGAAGGTATGCTCCGCAAAGGTAGTCTATGAATGGAAAGGGTTATTCGGATGAGGAAGGGTTTGCTTCGTATCGAAATGTTTGCCGCAGGGTTGATTGCGGCCGCCGCTATCAATACCCCTTTGGCTGCTGATTCTGGCAAAGAAATGCTTGGTTTGGCCGTTTCGCAGAGTGCCGATGACGATAATGTCGTGCGCGCTTCGCAGCCTGTCGAACTGATTGAATTTGATTACAGAAGGTTTTTCGAGCGCGCCACTCAATTGGGTATGTTGACGCAGGAGCTTGGTTACAGTGTTAGCCTTGATGCCGATGGCGAGGTTGTCGATTGTTCGTTGTCACGCAGTTTTGACAGGCCGTATACGACGAAGGAATTGTGTCGCGCAATTGCGCGGAGTGCGCGTTTCAAGCCAGCGCATGATGCGCAAGGAAACGCCACGTCCGGCAATTACGACGATGCTATCTTGATCTGGTCGTTCTTTGAACCCAACAGATAGTCTTTGACATTTTCGCAAAGTTCGCCCACTGGGCGTTTGATCGAGAGATAAAGCCAGCGTGAAGCGGCGCGAGCGTGAACGGCCAACAGGTCCAACGCCAGCGCCCTGCGGCAGCTCGATTATCCTTCCAAGACTTCCCTTTTCACGCGGGCGGTTATTTTCCCCCGTAAGCACCGCTGGTTTCAGCGTGGCGCTTTCGCGTATTCATGCGAGTATCAATGACACAATCAATTAACACACCTCAGTTCGAGGATCTTGGGCTGTCTCAGCCCGTCCTTCAGGCGCTTGACCTCAAGGGCTATACCACTCCCACGCCGATCCAGGTGCAGGCAATTCCGCCCGTGCTGGCAGGCCGCGACCTGCTGGGCATTGCGCAGACCGGCACCGGTAAAACCGCTGCGTTCATGCTGCCCGGCATCGACCGGCTGCGCGCTTCGGAAAACAATATTCCCTTCAAATCCTGCCGTATGCTGGTTCTGGCTCCCACGCGGGAACTGGCCGGGCAGATTGCCGAAAGCGCGCGCGATTACGGCGCGCTGGCTGGACTCAAGGTGCAGTCGATCGTCGGCGGTACCAGCGTCAGCAAGGATCGCAACAAGCTGCACCGCGGCACCGATATCCTTGTCGCCACGCCGGGACGCCTGCTCGACCTGATCGACCAGAAAGCGCTCAATCTGTCAGGCGTCGAAATCCTGATCCTCGATGAAGCGGACCAGATGCTCGACCTCGGCTTTATTCACGCGCTGCGCCGCATCAGCCAACTGGTGCCAAAGGAGCGCCAGACGCTGTTTTTCAGCGCCACCATGCCCAAGCAGATCAAGGAACTGGTCAAGGGATATTGCACCGACCCCGTGCAGGTTTCGGTGACCCCGGAATCAACCACGGCGGAACGGGTCGATCAATATCTGTTCATGGTGCAGCAGGATGAAAAGACCGCGCTGCTTGAACTGATCCTGTCGGGCCGCCACCGTGTACCCGGCGATCTGGATCTTGTGCTGATCTTCACCCGGACCAAGCATGGCGCGGATCGGGTCGTGAAAAAGCTGAGCCAGAGCGGCATTCAGGCCAACGCCATTCACGGCAACAAGACGCAGGGGCAACGCACCCGCGCGCTGGAGGAATTCCGCAAGGGCAAGGCAAAGATCCTGATTGCCACCGATGTTGCCGCGCGCGGGATCGACATTCCCGGCGTCAGCCATGTCATCAATTACGAACTGCCCAATGTGCCCGAACAGTACGTGCACCGCATCGGACGCACCGCACGCGCGGGCCGGGACGGGATCGCGATTGCTTTCTGCGCCGAGGATGAGCGCGCGTATCTGAAGGACATTCAGAAGGTGACAGACGCCAGCCTCGACCGGCTCGACCTGCCGGAGAATTTCCGCGCAGTTGTCGAAGGCATCGGCCCGACGAAACCGCTTGCACGCGGCGCGACACGCGTTTCCAGCAACAAGGTTCGGGTCAAGCCGAAAGGCGGCGCAAATTCGCGCAGCGACAGCGATCAGGGCTCGGCCGACAGGCCCAAGCGCAAGCATCCCGATCGCAAGGGGCGCCCGCAGGGCAAAGGCTTTGGCGGCGGTGCTGCGAATGAAGGCGGCGGCGGTGGCCGGGGAAGATCCGGCGGCAATCGCCGCGGAGGACCGGGCGGTGGATCTGGCGGCGGTTCAGGCCGTCGCGGCGGTTCGGGCGGCGGTTCAGGCCCACGCTCGCAAGCGGTCTGAAACCTTCGCAAAAGCGACCTGATGCCTGGTCGCGATCTTACCAATTCTTAACCATGCCTCCCTATTCGAAAACCCAACGAATAGGGAGGCAGCGCAAGCTCAGATGATCAGGACCGAAACAACGCTGGTCATCGGCGCAGGCGCGAACTGCGAGATCGAAATGTCCGATGGGGCAGACCTGCTTGCGAAGATCGCGGCAGGGTTCGATTTCGAGCGATTGGGAACGCAGTTGCAAACCCGCGACATGGTCGCACTGGCAGAGATTTTCGATACCAGTGCACAGCGGCTCAACACCACATACGAAGACCTGATCGAAGCTGGTCGCACGATCAAACAGGCGAGCCGGGTCACGTCCTCCATCGATGCCGTTCTGGAACAATACGGTGCAGGCAATCCCAGTGTAATTGCGGCGGGCAAGATTGCGCTGGCGTATTACACCCTTCAGGCAGAGTCCAAATCCACGCTTGCGGTCAAGCCGCGCGATGAGGGCGATCTGCCCTTGCGCGGGACGGAAAACTGGCTATTTCAGCTTGGTCAACTGGTGACCAAAGGCGTGCCGCGTGCCGAGGCGGAACAGTGTTTCGACAAGCTATCGATCGTGTGTTTCAACTATGATCGCGCGATCGAACACTATTTGCCCTGGGTTCTGACGATGGCGTTCGGCATGGACCTGGAAGAGGCGCAATTGCTGGTGAGCTCGCACCTGCGGATCGTCCATCCGTACGGCAGCGTTGGTCCCCTGCCGTGGCATTTTGGCGGCGGTGAGCCTGTGGAATGGGGCGATGAGAACCCGGAAGACTGGGTGGCACTGGCGAAGAATTTTTACACCGCGAGCGAACGTGGGCGCGACAAGCGGTTCTCCAGTTTCCTGATGGCGGAAATCGCGCACGGCAAACGGCTGGGTTTCCTCGGCTTCGGCTTTGACCCGATGAACACATCCATGCTGTTTGACCGGGTGCTGGACCACGAACCCGATGTGATGGTGGCGCTGACCGGGATTGGCGAGGGGACCAAGAAAGCGGTGCACTACCTGCTGAAACGCAACACCGGGGTCCAAAGCGAGGATCTGATCACCATCGAGGACATGAAAGCGTTTCAATTGCTGCGCGATAACGGACTGTTTCTCGAAACCTGACCTTGGCATCGGACCTTTGCGCGGCCATATCGCGAGGCTCTTGGATACCGGAGCGCGCATCACATGGCCGATCAGACTTACGATTATGACCTCTTCACCATCGGCATCGGTTCGGGCGGTACCCGTGCCAGCCGGGTTGCCGCCGCGCATGGCGCGCGCGTTGCGGCGGCAGAGGAGCACCGTATCGGCGGCACCTGCGTGATCCGCGGCTGCGTGCCCAAAAAGATGCTGGTGTACGGCGCGCAATTTGCCGAAGACCTTGAAGACGCGACCAAGTTCGGCTGGACGATCGAGGGTAAGAGCTTTGACTGGGTCAAGCTGCGCGACCACGTGTTCGAAGACGTCAAACGGATCGAGGGCGGTTACACCGACACGCTCAACAACCATGATGTGACGATCTTCAAGGAACGCGCGGAAATCACCGGCGATCATGAAATAACGCTGGAAAGCGGCAAGGTCGTCACGGCCAAATATATCCTGATCGCCACCGGCGCATGGCCGCATGTGCCCGACTTTCCGGGTAACGAGCACGTCATCACTTCGAACGAGGCATTCCATCTTGACGCGGTGCCGGGCTGCATCCTGATCCTGGGTGGCGGATATATCGCCAATGAATTCGCCGGCATCTTCAACGAATTCGGCGCTAAGGTGGTCATTGCCAACCGGTCCGATGTGATCCTGCGCGGTTATGACTTTTCGCTGCGAGATCGGCTGATGCAGATTTCGCTCACCAAGGGGATCGAATTTCTGTTCAATGCCGATATCGAAAAGGTCACCAAGAACAAGGATGGCACCTTCAACGTCAAACTGACGGGCAAGGAAGAACGCACCTTCGATTGCGTGATGGCGGCGACAGGCCGGGTGCCCAACGTCAAGGGGCTGGGCCTCGATAAACTGGGCGTGGAAGTGGGCGAGCGGGGCCAGATCAAGGTCGACGATTTTTCGAAAACCAATATCGATTACGTCTATGCCGTGGGCGATGTCACCGACCGCGTACAGTTGACCCCCGTCGCAATCCGCGAAGGCCAAGCATTTGCCGACAGCGTTTTTGGACCGGGCGAACCTTATTGCGTCGACCATTCCTGTATCCCCAGCGCCGTTTTCAGCCATCCACCGATCTGCTCGGTCGGGCTGAACGAGCGCGAGGCAAAGGAGAAATACGGCGCGGTCCGCGTCTACACCTCCGATTTCCGCCCGATGAAAAACGTCGTCGCGGGGCGCGAGGAGCGCAGCCTGATCAAGATGATCTGCGACGGGGCGAACGATCAGATACTGGGCATCCACATGATCGGACCGTACGCGCCCGAAATCATGCAGGCCGCTGCCGTGGCGGTGAAGGCGGGCATGAACAAGGCTGATTTCGATGCCACCACCGCGATCCACCCGACCGTGGCCGAAGAACTGGTGCTGATGAAATAAAGCCGCCGCCTCACGCGCTGAAGCGTGCAGGGGAAAATATCTCCGGTCGCAGATCGTGCGCGGCAAGATCGTCTGGCCAAGGCAGCCCAAGTGCCAGCGCCTCGCCAATCCGGGCGAGGGCGGGTGCGGTCTGGAAGCCATACCCGCCTTGTCCGGCATACCAGAAAAAGCCCGGTGCGCCCGCCGCGTGGCCGACTACCGGCAATTCATCCGGCGCGAAACTGCGCAGGCCTGCCCAGTGGTGGTTGATCCGGCGCAATTCGATATTGCACGCGTTCTCAATCCGGTGCGCGGCTGTGGCGATGTCCAGCTCCTCGCCCGCTGCATCGCATGGCTCGCTTGGGGTCTGGTCCATCGACGATGCAAGCAATTGGCCCGACCCTTCGGGCAGCATGTAGAAGCCTTCGCCCACCGTCTTGATAAAGGGCCAGTCGCGCACATCGAATTTTGCAGGTGCGGCGAACGCGATGACGGTCCGCCGGCGCGGCTCAATCCCGACGCGCGCTAATCCCGCCAGCCCTGCAATCTGATCGGCCCATGCTCCGGCGGCGTTTACGACACACGCCGCGCGCCAGCTTCTCCCCGAAGCCTCAACTATCCATTCCGACCCTGAGCGCATGATCGCCGTCACGCGGTTACCGCAAACCACGGCGCCACCAGCGTGGCGCAATTCCTGCAAATAGCCCTGCAACATCGCATCGGTATCAAGTTTCAGGGCGCTGTGATCCACCAGCGCCGCGTGGCAATGCTCCGGTCCGGATTTCAGGACAGGGACCATCGCTCGCGCTTCATCACCCGTGATCCGCGAATAATCGCAGCCGAAATGCCGGTGCACCTCTTCGAGAGTTTCCAGCGCCTCGGACTCGTCAGCACGAGCGATGTGCAGCGCGGGGTGGACGCGTGCGACCGCTGCTTTGCCGCCCATTCCTGCTGCGGCAAGATCGGGCAGGCTGAGCGCAGTCAGCGTGCGCACCACCCGCTCGCCCAGGCCAAAATGGGCGTATGCAACGCTGCGGCCCGATGCGTGATAACCGGGCGCGCTTTCGCCCTCCAGCACCACCACCTTGCCATGACGCGCCAGTCGCGCTGCAAGCGACAGACCGGCGATCCCTCCGCCGATGACCAACGAATCACAATTGCGCATATGCCCCTTCGCTCCGAAGCCCGTTGAACGTGTGATACGTTGACGCTGCGCACCGGCTAAGGCAACGACCCTTGCAAGACAACCAGCCAAGAGGATGCGCATGTCCGCCAATATTGCCGAAATGGCCAATATCTCCGAAATGGAACGTCGCCGCGAAGCTGCCCGGATGGGCGGCGGGCAAAAGCGCATCGACGCGCAACACGCCAAAGGCAAACTGACCGCGCGCGAACGGCTCGACGTGCTGCTGGACGAAGGCAGCTTTGAAGAGGTCGATACCTATGTCGAACACGACTGCGTCGATTTCGGCATGGAAACACAGCGTATCCCGGGCGACGGCGTCGTCACCGGCTCCGGCACAATCAACGGGCGGCTCGTCTATGTGTTTTCGCAGGATTTCACCGTGTTCGGCGGCAGTCTGTCGAAACGCCATGCCGAAAAAATCTGCAAGGTGATGGACACCGCGATGAAGGTCGGCGCGCCTGTCATCGGCCTCAATGACAGCGGCGGCGCGCGCATTCAGGAAGGCGTCGCGTCGCTGGGCGGTTATGCCGAAGTGTTCCAGCGCAATGTGCTCGCCAGCGGCGTCGTGCCGCAGATCAGCCTCATCATGGGGCCATGCGCGGGCGGGGCGGTGTATTCGCCTGCGATGACCGACTTCATCTTCATGGTGAAAGACAGCTCATACATGTTCGTGACGGGGCCAGAGGTGGTGAAAACCGTCACCAACGAAGAGGTCACGCAGGAAGAACTGGGCGGCGCAATCACCCACACGACCAAGACCAGCGTTGCCGATATCGCCTATGAAAACGATGTCGAGGCGCTGCTGGCGACCCGCAGGTTCTTCGATTACCTGCCGCTGTCCAATCGCGAGGAAGGGCCGGAAATCCCCACCAACGATCCGGGAAATCGCGAGGAGCCGAGCCTCGACACGATCATTCCCGATAACGCCAACCAGCCATACGACATGCACGAAGTCATTGCCAAGGTGCTGGACGAAGGCGATTTCTTCGAGATTCAGCCCGCCCACGCGGGCAATGTCTTGTGCGGGTTTGGCAGGGTCGAAGGGCGCACCGTGGGCGTGGTGGCGAACCAGCCGATGGTGCTGGCAGGCTGCCTCGACATCAATTCATCGAAGAAAGCCGCGCGGTTTGTGCGGTTCTGCGATGCCTTCGACATCCCGATCCTGACCTTCGTCGACGTGCCCGGCTTCCTCCCCGGCACCGCGCAGGAACTAGGCGGGATCATCAAGCACGGCGCCAAACTGCTGTTCGCCTATGCCGAGGCGACCGTGCCCAAGATCACCGTCATCACCCGCAAGGCTTACGGCGGGGCGTATGACGTGTTGGCATCCAAGCACCTGCGCGGCGATTTGAACTACGCCTGGCCTACGGCGGAAATCGCGGTGATGGGCGCGAAGGGCG